>JADFRO010000133.1 GCA_022561255.1 Planctomycetota bacterium
TGACAACGTCATCGAGACGGTTCGACAACTCCGAAAGCGCTACGAAATCGAGATCATCGCCGGTAACATCGCTACGGCTGAGGCTGCGAAAGATCTGATCGACGCCGGGGCAAACGCCTTGAAGGTGGGGATCGGCCCCGGAAGCATCTGCACGACGCGCATGGTTTCGGGCGTCGGCGTCCCGCAACTCTCCGCTATCATGAACGTCGCCAGTGTGGCGCTGCCCGCCCACGTACCCGTCATCGCCGACGGTGGGATTCGTCAATCGGGCGATATCGTCAAGGCGCTGGCAGCCGGAGCCCAGACGGTCATGCTCGGCTCGCTTCTGGCCGGAATCGAAGAAGCTCCCGGCGAGACGGTGACGTGGAAGGGACGTCGCTTCAAGGAATACCGTGGTATGGGATCGCTGGGAGCCATGGTCAAGGGCTCGGCTGAGCGGTACGCACAGGATCCCTCAGCCGGCAAGGGAAAGCTCGTGCCGGAGGGTGTCGAAGGTCGCGTGCCGTTCCGCGGTCCGCTCAGCGATCTGGTGTATCAACTTGTTGGCGGCATCCGCGCTGGAATGGGTTACTGCGGCGCCGCAAGCGTGGACGATCTGAGAGCAACCGCGACGTTCTGTCGAGTGTCCGCAGCCGGGATGACCGAATCTCACGCGCACGACGTGTTCATAACCAAGGAGTCACCCAACTATGCCCCCGACTATCGGAATCCGTAATACGGCGTCGGTTTCTCGTTGTGCGACGCGCCCCACGCACCGTGGGCTCGAGGTGCTGCTTTGTCTCTCGATGATGGTCGTCGGCGGCTGCCAGACGTTCTCCAATCCCTACCACGACGACCTCGCCGATCGCCAAGCGGTTACCACCGCCTCGGTCGAGGGCGTTCACGCGGCGACGATCGCGCAGCGAGCGGTCGCGCCGCCTCGCGGTAACGTCAAGGTTGTGGCGCCCAAGGACGGAACCGTCACGCACGGACCGCTGTACTTTGAGGATCCTTCGGAAGAAAGCGGCAGCGAGGATGGTCAATTCTCCTGGACCAATGAAGATTTCGTGCAGATCGTCACGTGGCGTGCGCGTTTTCTGGTGAACGTCCTGCTGCTTCCGGTGAGCGCTGTTATAACGCCGCCGTCGCAGACGATGGCTAGTGATGGGCGGCCAAGCCGCGAAGTCTTTGGAATGATCTACGACGCGGATCGCTGGGAAGGCAAGTAGTGCCGTGTTTCATATAAGTTCCACGATTACCTGAGCCGCGGGCTTTAGCCCGCGCGGTGGTCCAAGGGAAGACGATGCTGCGAACTTTCGCGACACCGCGCAGGCTAAAGCCTGCGGCCCGGGAAGACCCCTAAACCGATGCGTGACGGAACAATAGCGCGAAACCCGGCGGCTTTTCTTCACAGGCGATCGCAACCTGCGAGAGCAAGTTGAATCTTTCCGGTACGAAAGCAGGCGGACGGGGCGGGGCTGCGGTTCGCTGTCCCGCGTGCGGGCAGCGGATCGAATCGCAGCCATCGTGTCCGTTGTGCGGTTTCGATTTGGGCGACGATCGTGTGACCAACGCCGACGTGACCCCTTTCGCCACGACCTTCGCCGCCGGCGAAGGAGGCCGATGGGCGATGTGCAAATGGGTGTTCCTCGCCGGAAAGGAACGTCTAAAGCACGTTGCCCTCATGCGGGCCTCGGCAGCGTCGAAGCGGTTCTGCGCGATCAACGTACTAGCCGTCACCCTGGGCTTGGGCTTGGTCCAGGCGACACACGCCGGATGGCATCGCGGAGGCGATTCCTTCGAAGCGGCGAAACCGACCGGTCGAGGCTGGCTGGCGGTTGTTAAGTCGCCCGGGACGTCTGTTTCGGCGATCGAAGAACGTGTCGAGCTTTGGTGGAATCCAGCTCAGGCGATCGTTGGCGGCGCTGTCGGTCTGATCGCGGCCCTCGCGGTGATCCGTTTGGCGCTCATGCTTGTTCGGATCGGCGCGGAATTATCGCACCTGGAGCGCTATCGTGGGGAGCAACGCATGACGGCGGCGTTGCACTACAGTACCGCTTGGCTTGCGCCGGTGCTTCTTGCGGTTCTCGTCGTTGCGGCGCGACCGCTTGCGACCTTCGCGCGTGCCGCAGGATCGGGATGGTATCCCGCGCCTGCGAGCATGAATCTGCTGGCCGGTGTGACCGGTGGTTTTGCGGCGCTTATGTGGTGGTTTTGGCTGATCCGTCTGGGTACGACCGCACCTGCGGACATGCGCGGACGTGCGATCGGGTTTTATGCGATCGGTTCACCCGCGCTCGCGATCGCGGCATGCGTGGGATGGTGGGTTGGTATGGATCGATTGTCTCGACCGTTGTTTGACTGGTTGAACATGGCTTTTTAATGACCACTACGAAACCACCTGAAACGATTATCGTCGTCGACTTCGGCGCTCAATACGCTCAACTGATCGCGCGCCGCGTTCGAGAGAACCACGTCCACAGCTTTATCGTCGGACCCAACGTCACCGCGAAGCAGCTCAAAGAACACAACGCGGTGGGGATGATCTTCTCCGGCGGGCCGTCGAGCGTTTACGCCAAGGACGCGCCACGCTGCCGTGACGAGATCATGGAGCTGGGGCTTCCGATTCTGGGAATCTGTTACGGGATGCAGCTCGGGTGTCAGATGCTCGGAAGTGACGTCAAACCGGCTGCGTCCGGTGAGTTCGGACGGACGCAGATCGAGATCATCGACCGAGACGTACTTTTTTCCCACGTGCCGACCGATACCGCCGTATGGATGAGTCACGGCGACATCGTTAAGGAACTATCGAATGACTTCGTGGCTTTGGCCCGCAGCAAGAGCTGCCCCTTTGTGGCCGTACGCCACAAAGTTAAGCCCTTTTTTGGCGTACAGTTTCATCCGGAGGTTACACACACGCCGTGTGGCGGACAGATCATTCGCAATTTCGTCTACGACGCCTGCGGCTGCACCGGGGACTGGCAAGTCAGCAACGTGGTCAAAACCAGCATCGACAATATCCGCCGCCAGGTGGGCGACAAGGCGCGGGTGCTCTGCGGACTCTCCGGCGGCGTTGATAGCAGCGTAACGGCTGCGTTGATCCACGCGGCGATTGGAGATCGGCTCAGTTGTATTTTCGTGGACAACGGGCTATTGCGTAACCGCGAGGTCGATCTGGTCGCGGGTACGTTCCGTCAGCATTTCAACGTCGACCTGCACGTCGTCGACGCGGCCGATCAGTTCCTCAGTAAGCTCGAAGGCGTTAGCGACCCGCAGCAAAAGCGCATCATCATCGGTCACGAATTTATCGAGGTGTTCAAGACCGAGGCGAAGCGGTTTACGGACGCTCGTTTCCTCGCGCAGGGAACGCTCTATCCCGATGTGATCGAGTCCGGCCACAGCGCCGGCGGTCGTACAGCCAACATCAAACTGCATCACAACGTCGGTGGTTTGCCGAGTGAGCTGGGGTTCGAGCTGGTGGAACCGCTGCGAGACTTGTTCAAAGACGAGGCTCGCCGCGTCGGAGAACATCTCGGTCTTCCCGACGAAATCGTCTGGCGCCATCCTTTTCCCGGGCCCGGACTCGCTGTGCGGATCATCGGGCCGGTGACGCGGGAACGCCTGGCCCTCGTGCGTGCGGCCGACGACATCATCCTCGAAGAGATTCGTGCAGCCGGTTGGTACAACAAGATCGCCCAGGCGTTCGGCGTGCTCATTCCGGTCGCGACGGTGGGGGTTATGGGTGACGATCGCAGTTACGCCGGTCAGCACATCGTGGCGGTCCGGTTCGTCGAGAGCGCCGACTTCATGACGGCCGACTGGGTCCACATCGACCACGACATTCTCGCACGGATATCCAACCGGATCATCAACGAGGTGGCCGGCGTCAACCGCGTCGTTTACGACATTTCGTCCAAACCGCCCGCCACCATCGAGTGGGAGTAGCTTCGCGTTTCTGCACAAAGAGGCCGCTGCGGCGACGCCGGTTACGAATCCAGAATCCACTTCACGACCGGCGTCGAGGCTTGGTCGAAATCGTATTCGCGTAGGTGAGCCTTGGATGTCCAGCGGATGTCGGCGTAGGGCCCTCGCTTCGCTTCGCCATCGACGACCCCGCAGAAAAAGTAGCGTAGCTGCACGTCGCGCGCGTTCACTTCGGCGACGATCGGTGGTTGACCGATCACAATCTCAACGCAGAGGCCCAGGTCCGCCTCGACGATGCGGCGCATGGCGACCTCGGGCGGTTCGCCCGCGGCGATCGATCCTCTGGGAAAACTCCACAGTCTCTCCCCATCCGCTGCGAGCTCGGTTAATGCAATGAGGAAATGCTGATCGTGGCGCTCGATGATAGCCGCCGCGTAGCTTGGCTTGGGATCGGTCATGAGAAAGACCGCGTCTCGCACCGGGCGAGAGGCGTTACGTCGTGGCGTTCGATCCGGGTGTCGGCTTTAGCGCCCAAGTCTGTGAAGCGATTCCAAACGCCAGCAGCGCGATCGACAGTACGACGCGCACCGCCCACCAGCCTCGCATCTGGGAAAACCGCATCGCGCGGTTGATGTGCAACAGATCCTCTTTCGCCAGCGAGCCGTTTGTGAGGGCCCAACGAGCGTAGCCGAGCGTTCCGCCGGGCGGATATCGATTGGACAGGAAAGCTCGAACCTCTGCCGCGACGACTTCTCGAAATTGTCCCGGCCCCATCCCTTGCAGGTCGCGTGTTGTCCGAATGGCTCTGTCCGCGACGTCTTGCGGGAACCCCCGGGCCTCCAGATCGATCGAAACAGTCCAGACGAAGGCGACCAGAACCGTCGTACCGATCAGCACAACCGCTGGGGAATAGGGTCGGCGTGAAGCGGCGAGTCGATAAACGACCGCGCCGATTACGAGACCGAAGAGTGCGAAGAAAAACACTCCGGTGAAAAACGGAAGCGCGACTGCGAAAGATAGAAGCTTAGCCAGGGGAAGCGAAACGATCGCCCCGGCGCCGAGGGCGACCCACCATCGCACGCTCGATCGGTTGACCCCCTCGCCGGCCCCCGCGTCCTGTGCGTTAGTGACGACGCCTTGAATCGCTTCGCTATCTGAAGCACTTGGCTGCGTCGCCGCCGAGGGAATCGGCGCGCGTACGTCGTGCCCGTCGACTTCGCGCGTCTTGGACTCAGGATTTTGCTTCGTTTCCTGCATCGTCGGAGTCTCCGGGGCGATATTGAACCACGTCGACGTTCTCCAGCGTGACCAACCCCTCGGTCACCATCTCATCGAGCACGGGGAGAAACTTCTCGATCTTCTCGCGCTCGTCGACGATCTCGATCACGATCGGAAGATCCTCAGAGAGTCGCAGAATCTTCGACGTATGCAAGCGTGAATGTGCGCCGAACCCCATTCGCCCGTGCAGTACGGTGGCTCCAGCCAAGTGGCGCTCACGAGCTTCCACGACGATGGCTTCGTACAGCGAACGATGGTGCCAGCGGTCCGACTCACCCACGAAAATTCGCAGTAGACATCCTTTGGTCATCGGTTTCATGACGCAAGCACCCATTTGGCGATCCGTTGTCCAGCCCACGCCGCCGCCAGGCACGTTGAAACGCTCGCCACTATGTTGAGGACGGCCAGACCGATTTGCCGATCCTCGGCCAGTTTGAGCGTGTCGAGCGAAAACGTGCTGAAGGTGGTGAATCCGCCGAGCAGGCCGACGAGGATCGCGGTTCGATAAACGGGGTCCATTGTGGAGTCTGTGAGACGTTCGCTTAGAAATCCGATGGCCAGGCACCCGGCAACGTTGACGACGAGCGTACCGATGGGAAACAGCACGACCGTTCGTTGAACCCAGCCCGCCAGTACGTAGCGAAACATCGAGCCGGCTGCTCCGCCGACACCCACCCAAAGCACCCTGGAGATCGCCTCACCCATGAATGGTCTCGAATCGTTGCGAGTCACGTTTCGCGATCAAGGCGGACCGTCCAGCTCGCGCCGGTATCATCGCGCGATATCGCGTCGCTGGCAACGTGGGTGGGCGAATCTATTCGGCCGAATCCTTGGAATCGGCGCTTTTCGAGGACTTCTTGGCTTTGGGCGGAGTGGGTTTGTTTGTCGAGCGGGTCTTTTTGCGAGGCCGGTCGGGCTCGGCGACGACGAACTCGATGACGAAGGTAACGTAGCGCCGAGGCTTGTCTTGAGCGGTGGTCGAGGTGGGTGATTCGACTGAAAGTTCCGTGTTGGCCGCCGCTCGGGGCGTGCGATGAGACGTCGCTCCCACACTCTCGGGGCGGTCCTTCGTCAACGTCTCGCTCTTTTCGTTCGACCGCTTCAACGCGCGTGTTCGGCGTTCGACGAGTGTGCCGGCGCCTCGCGCGAACTTTTTCGAGGGCCTCTCGTGTCGTTGGTCGATAGCTTCTTCCGCGATGGCGCCGTTTTCGATGCGCTCTCGGCCGGCGGAGAGAAGTTGTGGGTCCACGCCCACGCTGCGAAGAAGTTCGTCGACGAATCGCATGTCGGCCGATGCGGAACTTGGGGCGCCACCCACGACAGCGACGGACTTCCCCATCGACGCTACGGCTGGTGACATCTTTGCGGGAGCGCCCTCCGTTGCCTCCGGCTCGCCGGCGAGCATGTTGAAGAGATTGCGACTTCGCTCGAGGCCGTCGACTTTGACGGGGCCGGCGGCGAGTCGAACGTCTTTCGGATGGTCCACGAATTTGCCTACGATCGTGAGCAGGTCGTCGATCTCGTTGGGCGTGGCGCGGACCAGGAGTTGGCGCTCCGACGGCGCATGGTTAAAGCCGCCTCTTCCGCCCACAAAGAAGCTTTCGAGATGCTTTATGCGATCTTCCGCGCGACCGCCGTCGGTTTTCGCTAGATCGGCCACGTTTTGTCTTGCGAGCTGCAAAGTCAGCCGGGCGAGCAGGGCGTCGCGCTGCGACACACTTGCTACGGTGATCTTCAGCCGAATCGTCTCGTTGGTGAACGGGTGGTCAAGAAGTTGGGCCGAAGACAGTCCGGCTTCGATTTTGCCTTTCAGGTCAACCGACGCGAGCGCGTCCACACGCCGGTCTGGTTTCGTCTGCGCTGACCTCCGACCCCGCGCCGCCGCACGTAGGGTCTGTGAAGTAAGCGGCGCGGTCTTGCGCGACTTTCGCGAACGGGAAGCGACGCTCTTTTTTGCCTTCCCTGCCGCCTCGGGTTTACGGGCTTTCTTCTCGTCGGCGAGTGCGACGACATCGTTCTTCTTCGAGCCGGACTGTGTGCTGATCAACCACCATCCGCCACCGATAACGATCGCCAACATCGCGGCCAGGGACAGTCGGGCTGGAAGCGGGGAACGCTCGCGACGGCGCGGAACCTGCGGCTGATCGAAGCCGTCAAGAAGTTCGCTTCGTTCGAGCTGGGACTGGATGTCTCCGGCGATCGACTCGGGCGCGTTGTGCCTGGGCAGCGCCGCGATCAACTCCGTCGCCCGGCGCAGCTCCTCGATGCGTTGACGGGCTTGCGGGTCGTCGCGCAGCACCTGTTCGACCATCTCGGTCTGCTGATCGTCGAGCTCGCCGTCGAGGTAGGCTGACAGCAGTTCGCTGAGCTGTTCTGGGTCAGGTTGGACCATGATCTGACGTCGCTTCTACTAAGATCGCTCGACTTCTTTTCTCCCCTCCTTGCCAGGGAGCGGTTGGGGGAGGTCTTTGACTGATGCAACAGACCCCCCTGTAGTCCCCCCTTGGCAAGGGGGACGAAAGTATGACAACCTTG
>JADFRO010000134.1 GCA_022561255.1 Planctomycetota bacterium
TGGTGGATGATTTCCAGCCATCTACGACGAGTAAGGCGAACCGCGTGCTGGATGCTGAGGCGGGATACTATCGGACGGCGGAATGTGTTGCGCACAGGTGTAAGGAAAGAAAGTTGCCACCCGGCTCAATTAAGTTGCCATGACCACTGTAAGTGCTTTGTTTTCAAGTAGTTACAAGAATGAAATCCAGGTTGGAAGGCTGATGCTCTACCAATTGAGCTACGCCCGCAGACTTCAACGCCGACGAACTTTATACCGATGTAAGCAGATCGGCAAGCACAAGACAATCCGCGACGATCTCGGCGTTTGGTGTTGTGGCGCGCTTCTTAGGCGAACGGGTCGTGCACGACCGCTTGCCCGCAGTACATGCAGTTTGGAAACCGTCGCGCGATCGTCCGGTCGCACTTTGGACAGCGGACCGCACTCCTGCGAACCTTGCCATCGAGCTTGCCGTCTGACAAGTCCAGCGCCGTGATCTGGTCCATCAATTGCTCGTCGGTCAGACCCAACTTGTCGCGCAGCAAGGTCCACATCGCCTCACAGGCCATCACCGTCCGATCGAGACGAGCTTCCAAGTCGTCGACGCTATGCTTCGCACGTCGAGCGGCACCTTTGGCCTGAGCTGCGTCGGCACCCGCGATGGTCGAGCCCACCGTTCCACCGTAAAGTCCCCAGATCATGCTCATTGATTGATCCTCCTAAGGAACCACGCCGATGCGGGCAGGCCGGTAGGAAACCGGTGCCACGCTCGCAACGCGTCCGGTCGCGCATCGCCTCTTTTGGGGCGAGTGCCCGACACGCGGACAACGCTTAATCGCCCGCGCGTCGCGTGAATATCGTTTGCCCGGTCGCGTAAAAGCAGGCCGGCTGCGTCATCGTATAAACGAGCGAAGCCACGTCCTGGGGATCGAGGGCCTGATCCGCCGGGAAGTCCGGGAACGCACCACGCAGCATGCTCGTCTCAACAGCGCCTGGGGCGACGGCAAAAACGCGAATGCCTAGCGGTCGACCCTCGTCCGCGAGGGCCTTCGTCCAAACGTTCACCCACGCCTTCGAGGCACCGTAGGCTGTAAAACCCGGAAACGGATCGACGGATGCCACCGACGAAATGTTGACGATCACGCCGTGCTTTTGTTTCTTCATCGTGGGCCAGACCGCCTTACACGTCAGGTAAACGGCGTCGATGTTGACGATCCGGATCGCCTCGAACAGCTCGGGGCTGAGATCCTCGATGGTGCTCATCGGTGCAATGCCGGCGTTGTTAACCAGCACGTCGATGCGGCCAAACCGCTCGACCGTTGCGGACATGAGTTCGCTAACGGCGTCCACAGAGCGAAGGTCCGCCGCATGAACGTGGCATCGACCACCCGCGCGTTCGACGATGGCCTGCGTCTCTTTCAGTTCGGCCTCGCTCCGAGCGGTGGCGACGACCTGAAACGCCTCGGCACCGAACCGCTTACAGATCGCCCGCCCGATCCCTCGACCACCTCCTGTTACGACGACCACTGATTCCGCCATTCGAGTCCTCCGACTGCCTGCGCCATGCCTTCGGTTTCACATATGATACCGTTCGGCCCACCCGTGTCGATCGAAAGCGTCTACGCCGACTAGAGCATTGTCCGTCCCCCACCCTTCGCCGTTGGCGAAGAATGGGGCACCCGCAGCCAGGCGACCGGCGTTGAACGATCACGGCACGAACGCAGCGAGCGTAGCACCCGCGACGACGACCGTCACGATAAGCGCGGCGACCACCAGCCCGGGACGCCGAAACCAATACAACCGCAAGAGATGGTTCGCGTAACGAAGCCCTTCGCGAAACGAGGCCTTGCTCTCGCCGGCGGTTCGGGAGGCGAACTCGATGGGTACTTCAGCGACGTTCTTACAACCGCATTTGACCAGCAGCTCGAGCGCGATTTTATATCCGACGGGGTTGAGCTCGGCCGCCCGTTCCCAGGTCCCCCGACGTAGCGCGAAAAAACCCGACATGGGATCACTTAGGGAAACCAGAGGTCTCGCCAGAATCGTCGCCAGGCAACTGGCCAATCTCCGTCCGATCGGCCAATCGCCGGCAATCGCGCCGGTGCCGCCGTAGCGCGTTGCGATCACAAAATCACAGGCAGGGTCGTCCAAATGTTCGACGAAACGGGGAATCATTTCCGGTGGATGCTGCAGGTCTGCGTCCAGGACGACGAAGCGGTCATGGTTCGCCTCTTGAAACCCGCGCAGCACCGCGCCGGAAAGTCCGCGTACCCCTCTCCGTACGACCACACGAACGGGAAAACGGCTGGCGAGCTTCTCGACGACGGCCTCAGTGCCGTCGGAGGAGTCGTCGTCGACGATGATCATCTCGGCGTCGATACCCGCCGCGGTCGTCGTGGCGAACGTACGCTCGACAAGAGGCGTGATGTTCGGCGCCTCACGAAAGGTGGGCACAATGATGGAGACAGCCGATAATGTGGGAGGCATAGCACCAATGATACGCGGCGGACAACCGCCTACAACTCAGCCGCTCTCGTTTGACACGCTGAGAATGGATCGGTAGATAAGCCGTTGACGGATCGGGGCTTAACGATCGATTGGTTTTCCGGCCTCGCAGGGACCGGTTAATCGAGATCGCTGGGTGAGCATGGACGACTTCCGGCACAATCTTCATCTTTTATCCCCCCACCACACCGCGCCCAACCCCCGACGAATCGGTACAACCATTAGGCGAAAACCGTGGCGTAGAACTGTTCGCACGGCGGGCGGCGCGGCTGCGGACGTAAGTCAACGGACCTTCACGGATCACACCTGTGCTCTCACTTCTTGGCGGTAAAACAATCGGCGCGCTAACGTCCTTTGGGCGCTTCGGGATTTTCACCTGGCAGATGGTTCGTTGGCTGCTCCCAGGTCTGATCGAATGGCGCACTTGGGTCCGAACCATGCCGCTTTTCTACGAAGTCGGTAACCGAACCGTACCGGTAATCATGGTAACCGGGACGTTCGTCGGGCTGGTGCTGGCGGTCCAGAGTTTCGATCAGCTTAAGGCAGCCGGCTTTGAGACTCGCATGGGGGTATTGGTTACGCTGACGCTCGTGCAGGAGCTCGGCCCGGTGCTCGCGGGCGTTATGGTCGCCGGGCGCGTCGGGGGGGCGTTAACGGCTGAGCTTGGCACGATGCGGGTGACGGAGCAGATCAGCGCGTTGACGGTCATGGGTGTCGATCCCATACGCCACCTCGTCGTTCCGCGTTTTCTGGCGTGTCTGCTGCTGACACCGTTACTCACGTTCTTCTGCGACATTTGCGGAACGCTTGCCGGTTGGTTCGTCGCGGTGCAGCTCAAGGGAATCGATTCGAATCCGTACTGGTACTACATAGAAGCTTCCATAGAAACGTGGGATGTGTCGGTGGGATTCATGAAGAGCATTGTGTTCGGCGGAATGATCGGGCTTATCTCTTGCTACAAAGGCTTTCACTGTCGCACCGGTGCCGAGGGCGTGGGCCGCGCGTGTACGGAGTCGTTCGTGGTGAGCTTTATCGCGATTTTGATCATCGACTTTTTCATCGGATACTTCTTGTCCGGCATCTATCGGGGACTGTACGGCTTTAAGTCGTTGGTATAATGATCGATCAGGCCAAACAATCCGTCGCGGCAGCGAATCACGATCACGTAGCGGTGATCGAGCTCATCGACGTACATAAGCGATTCGACGACCTGGTCGTGCTCAACGGCGTGAACCTGACGCTCGAGTCGGGTCAAACGACGGTGATCATCGGGGAATCGGGAGCGGGCAAGAGCGTACTCCTGAAGCACATTGTACGACTCTTAAAGCCCGACAGCGGCGCGATCCATTTTCGCGGGCGCCGGATCGACCAATTGTCCGAGCGTGAGCTCGCCGCCATTCGGCCTCAGTTCGGGTTTCTTTTCCAACTCAGTGCGCTTTTCGATTCCCTGACGGTGGGACAGAACATCGCGTTTCCGATCGCCCAGCACACAAAACGCAAACGCCGCGAGATCGACAAGATCGTCGCCGAGAAGCTGGCGATGGTCGGCTTGGATGGTTTCGAGGACCAGTGGCCGTCAGAACTTTCGGGAGGACAGAAAAAGCGCGTCGCGCTCGCCCGGGCGATCGCGCTGGATCCGGAGCTGATTCTCTACGACGAACCAACAACCGGTCTCGATCCGCCACGCGCCGATGAGATCAACGAACTAATTCTCAAGCTGCAGCGTGAGCTTTCCGTCACGAGCGTCGTGGTCACGCACGACATGGCCAGCGCTCGAAAAGTGGCGAATCGCATCGTCATGCTGTACGAGGGCGATTTCATTTTCGACGGTACGCCCGAGTCGATCGATCAATGTAACGATCCACGCGTTCGCTGTTTTGTCGAGGGACGATGCTCCGACGACATGCTACGAACCCTGAAGGAGAAGGCTTCATCATGAGCGAAACGTCCCGCAATCTTCTGGTCGGATCCTTCGTTTTCATGTCGTTTATCGTTCTCAGCGTCATGATGGCCTGGTTCGGTGAGGCGCCGGAGTGGCTCGGTGGAAACGAATGGTCGCTCCGAATCGTCGGCGTCGAAAAATTGAGCGGCGTCGCGCCGGGAAGTCCGGTGCTGCTCAACGGCGTTGAAATCGGGCGCGTAAAGGCGCTGGAATTCGTTGACAGAGTCCGCCCCGATCAAGGTGTCGTTATCGTCACCCGCATCAAACAACGATACACCGTTCCCGAAGGCGCCATGGCCGACGTGTACGGGGCTACGCTTGGGTTCGGCAGCGGGAGCATTGAAATCATCACACCGGGTGAAAGCCTGGGGCATTTGGTGCCGGACAACGCCGAGATTCCCGGCCGGATGCGCAGTATCATCGGCGAGTTGATCTCCAAGACTATGGTTGAATCGGTAGATCGCACGATCAGCAATTTCGGCGACTTCGCTCAAGCAGCCACGCCGGTCGCCAGAAACCTGGCGATCCTGATGGAATCGCGCCCGATTTCCACCGTAGACGGTCCGGACGGCGAACTTCAACCCAACCTCGCGACGGTCATCGAACGAATCGATCGGCTCGTAGCCAATCTCAATGTCGTTCTTGGCGACGCGAAGGTTCAGGAGGACATGAAAGCCGTTGTAACGGATCTTCGTATGGTGACCACCGATCTGAAGGCGACCGTCCAACTTTGGCGCACGGCCAGTGAGCGAATCACCGGCGATCTGATCACCGGCATCGACCAACACTTTGCATCCCGCAAGAGAGTTCTGATCTTCGGCGCATCCAAAGGGAAGGGCTATGCTCGATACCTCTCGCGTCTCCCTGAAATCGCTCGCGAGATCCACGTTGTCGATGAGACGGAAGATTCCTGGGTTTGTGATGATAACTACGCCATATCCGGCGAGAAGGACGATTAGACCGATTCTGGCTGCTCGTGTCAGTGGAGTTGTTGAAATCATCGGTTAGCAGGGGTTGTTGTCGCTTGTCCGAAACGTACCGATAACTATCGGCTGTTGGAACTCGACACGCTGTGGTGTGGTACTGTATGGTTCGACGTCATGGTATTAGGTATCAACATGGGTGACACAGCAAGATCGAAGTGCAAGAACAGCCGGCTTGTGACGGCCATCACATGGAGCCTGGCGGTCGGCGGATGCGCCGACGGCACGGGACCGGAGTCAACCCGCGTCACTGTGCCGACAGAATCACCAGAAGTAACGGTGATTCGCCAAGCCTCTGCCTGGCCGGGCGCCGCCGGGCTGTTCATCGGCAAGGACCTGTCACATCCCAAGGTGGTAGCACTCCAACCGCTCGTCGCTGAGATTCTCTCCGCCTACGGAAATCCACACGACAACCTGGGACGGGCCCGGGTCCTCCGCGACTGGGTCGCCCGGACCGCGATCCACCCTCATTGGCCATTTCATCCGGACGGAAACACCAGCAACCTCACCGTCTTACCGATCGGTCAGCAATGGGCCGACGTCAATCCGGTCGCGTGGGCCAACTTCGATTCCGATTCTGAGTTTTGGTACCAGTGGCACTTCGACGGATATGGAATGCTCGACCAGCTGCTCGGTACTCTCGACCCTCGCACGGGCGTCCGGGCCAACGATGGTATGATGACACACGTACAGGGAGCGCAGTACCGCATCAAAGACATCAGCGACTATCACTACGTGTTGTGCACATACCAAGACTTCATGCTCATCAGCCTGTGGGAGGCTGCCGGACTCCACGGTTTGCTGCTGTCCACGATACGACACGATCCCGCCGCGGTTTTTATTCCAGAACTAGCCAAGTGGGTCTATATGGACCCCACTTACAACGAGGAGTTTACGGCGGAAGGTTCTGGACCCCCGTTGTCACCGCTCGAGCTGCTCGATTGGAGCATGGCGGGCGAGCATGATAAACTCCGGCCGAGGAAACTCTCGGGTCCGGATTGGAGCCCGGATGTGTACATATCCACCGAGTACCACCACCGAGCGACGTATTTTGCCGATAGTCATCCAGACGGAATGGTGGTGATGGGAAGCCAACTGAACAACAGTGCATTCGATTCGAACGCTTTCACCACGCGCCTGGTCCAAGTCGACACGCCGAGGCTGCCGGATGAGGCGCCGTTCAACAACAGCGACGTGTACACAGTCGTAGCTCGTGAGATCGCCTTCCCCGACCTGGGAGTCGCGGTATTGGACGTATCCGAATCCGACGGCAACGTTGAGGTATTGTTGTTGTCAACTTTTCCCCACCACACCAGGTATCAGCGTAGTGTGAACGACGGTCCCTGGGAAAATCTCGATAGGGGCACTGTGACCGGCGGGCCGCGGAGGGGCGGGATTACCGTCCCACTACTTGAAGATCAATTTCCAGCCTTTGCCCGGCGTGTGGTGTACCGCAGCGTAGATGCAAGCGGCAACCACGGTATCGATGCAATTATCGAAGTGAACTGAACCTCGATCACGGGTAGTCCAACTCGATGCGGTAAGCTTCGCTTACCGGCCCGAGCGTCAAGATTACTTGAAGCCACGCAACGCTGTTCACTCGGCGGCGCGGGCCACCGCTGTCCTCTCGTGCATTTCGCGCAGTGTCCCGAGTTCTTCGTCCGAGACCGGCGGGGTCTCGCCCAAAGAATCAGCTACCGCCAATTGCCAGCCGGTGGCCTCTCGCACCCGCGCTTCGCTCGAGCCCGGATGCACCGCCGTGAGGGTCAGTTCCCGCGTCACCGGATCCGGCTCGAGAACGCCGAGGTCGGTGATGATTCGCGTCGGGCCACGTCCGGGGTAGCCCGCGCGGGCGCGGGCGTCGCCTCCGTCCAGGAACCCGGGCGTGGTGACAAAATCCAATCGCTCGACGAACGCACGCTGCCGGTGGCGCATCATCACGAGCACCTGCCGCGCCGCGGCGGCAATCTCCGGCGCGCCGCCCCCACCAGGCAGTCGCACCCGCGGGGAGTCGTACGGACCGATGACCGTCGAATTGAGATTCCCGAAACGGTCGATCTGCGCGGCGCCGAGAAACCCGACATCGACACGCCCGGCCTGGAGCCAATACGCGAAGATCTCCGGCACCGACACCACGGTGTCGGCGGTTTCCGCAAGCTCTCCATCGCCAATGGAGAGCGGCAACACATCCGGTTTGGAGCCGATGGTGCCAGACTCATAAATCAACACGAGGTCCGGCGCGTGTAGTCTGCGTGCGAGATTGGCAGCGGCGCTTGGCAGGTCGATT
>JADFRO010000135.1 GCA_022561255.1 Planctomycetota bacterium
GCGACCTGTGATGATCCTGAGATCACCGTCAACGTGCGTGAGCGCTTGGCGGGCCAAGCCTATACGATCGAGGTCAAGCTTCCAGTCGGGTACACACCTCCTGCAGACGGACGAACGATCACGCTGAAGACCGACGACAAGGAAATGCCCGAGATCACGATTCCGATTCGAGCCACGCTGGCGCCTCGCAGAGTGAAGGCCCCCACCAAGCCGGCTGCTCGCCCGGTTGAAAAGCTCGTGGGCAAGAAGGCGCCCAGCTTCGAGCTGGTGACGCTCGACGGTAAGCCGCTCAACAACAAGACCATTGAGGGTACGGTGACGGTGCTCAACTTCTTCGCGCCCAACTGTGGCTTCTGCAAGAAGCAGATCCCACGGCTCGAAACGGTCCGCAAGAAGTATCTGAAGTCCAACGTTCGGTTCGTGAACGTCAGTCAAAAGATGGGACGTAAGGAATACACCAAGGACGAGGTGGTCGACCTCGTCAAGAAGCTCGGGTTCCGCGGCGAGCTCGCCTTGAACCACGACAACTCCGTGGGGCGCAAGTTCCAGGCGACCGGATTTCCCACTATGGTCGTCATCGACAAGAAGGGGCGGGTCGCGGCGACGCACGTCGGAAACATCTCCGGTCTCGAAGCGACGCTAGCTACGGAACTCGACGCGCTTCTGGCGGGTCGGCCCATTCCCAAGGATGGAGCGAAGCTCGCAGCGAAGAAACCGGTCGACACCAAGAAGATTACGGCTAAGAAACTCCCCAGCAAGCGCGTTAAGGCGGCGGACCTGGTCGGAAAACCCGCGCCCAAGTTCGCTACCAAAACCATCGACGGTAAGGAATTGTCCAATGCTACCTTGGCGGATGCTCCCGCTACGGTACTGAACTTCTTCGCGGTCAACTGCGGTTACTGTGGCAAGCAGATTCCACGGCTCGAAAAGGTGCGCAAGGATTTCGCCGGCAAGGGCGTCCGCTTTGTCAACGTAGCGGAAACGATGCGTAAGGAGTACGACCTGGCAGGGATCCAGGACAAGATGAAGAAACTCGGGTGGGGTGGCGAGCTCGTCCGTGATTCCAAGAACGAGATCGGTCCGCCGTTTGGTGCCACAGGTTACCCAACGATGATCGTTCTGGGAAAAAGCGGTAACGTTGAGGCGGTCAACGTCGGCAACGTGGCTGATCTTGAAGTACGTGTTAAGGCGCAACTCGATGCTCTCATCGCTGGTACCCCGATTCCAACGGCTTATCGCAAGCCGCCAGTTCGTGCCAAGCGTAAGAGCCCCAGCGATTTGGTGGGCCGGCCGGCGCCTAAGTTCGAAACCGAGACGGTCGCCGGTAAGACCATCTCAAACGCCGAGTTCTCCAAGTTCTCCGCTACGGTGCTGAACTTCTTCGCGGTTAACTGTGGCTACTGCGGCAAGCAGATTCCGCGGTTGGAAACGGTCCGCAAGGAATACGAGAGTAAAGGCGTCCGCTTCATCAACGTAGCCGAGACGATGCGCAAGGAGTACGACCTGGCAGGGGTCCAGGACAAGATGAAGAAACTCGGGTGGGGCGGCGAGCTTGCACGCGATCCCAAGAACGTCATCGGTCCCAAGTTCAATGCTACCGGATACCCGACGATGGTGGTGATCGGTAAGAAGGGGAAGATTCAGGCGGTCAACGTCGGCAACGTCGCCGACCTGGAGTCGCGTCTGAAGGGCCAGTTGGACGGGTTGATCGCCGGTCGTGATCTTGCTAAGACCAAGCCCGCTGCCCTAGCGAAAAAGCGTCAACGCCCGGCGATGGCGATGGTCGGCAAGAAGGTTCCGACCTTCGCACTCAGGACGTTCGGCGGCACCATGATCAACACCTCCGACTCCGGCACGGCGCCGGTGACCGTGCTGAACTTTGTAGCGCCCAACTGCGGCTTCTGCAAACGCCAGGTTCCCAACGTCGAGAAGGTTCGTGCAGTCTACGAGTCCAAGGGCGTTCGCTTTTTGAATGTTGCGGAAAAAATGGGCTCGAAGGAGTACACCAACGACCAGATTGCAGAAATCTTCGCAAAGGCGGGATCGAAGCTCGACCTCGCCAAGGATGTCGACAACGTCGTCGGTAAGATGTTTAGCGTCACCAGCTTTCCGACCATGGTTGTCATCAGTAAGTCCGGCACGATCGAACATGTAAACATCGGTGCCAAGCGGGACATCGAGAACATTCTTAAGGGTCAGTTGGACAAGCTGCTCAAAGAGAGCAACTGATCGAGCTGTTCACGGCCGGGCGGACGATCGCTGAGATCATTCGCTCGGCCTGCTCACACTGACTACCAGCGCCCCGCGCGTTGAAGGAAACGTTGGCTACGGCTTCGTTCCCTGAAACGCCGGGGCGTTTTTTTGCGCCGATCTGGTATGGATCCTGTCGCGTTCGAGCATTTCCCGTTTTCGGATGCTGGTGCGTTTCTAGAAAGGTTGTACCACATTCCCGCTGGTCCGCTCCCTCACGGTCGCGGCTCGGAACGCTGGAACCGTCCGCAACACGGTGCAGTAGAAACTCATAGAACCTTTTTGGAAACGCTAGGCTCTACTTGGCCCCGCGCGTCGAATGACGTGTGACGAAACACTAGCTCGGTTGCGGGAGTGTGCCGGGGTCGATGTCGGTCTCCGGCGGCGGTTCCGTCTTGACCGGTCGGGCCATCTCGACGCCGTCACCGGAAGTGGCGTCGTCGAGCAGATCAGAGACGCCCGTACGTTGAAGCGTTTCTCCACGGATCAACGCGTTGACCTCTTCGCCGCTGATCGTCTCGAACTTCAGGAGTGCTTCGGCGACGGTTTCAACCTTCTTGCGGTTGTTGGTGATCGTAGTGACCGCCTCCTCGTAGGCGTTATCAAGAATCTTCTTGATCTCAATGTCGAGGTTCTCAGCGGTCTTGTCGGAGTACTCCCGGCCACCAAAGTCCACCATGGGGCCGTTTGTCTCGTCCTCGCCATAGTAGACGAAGCCGATGTTCTCCCCCATGCCCCAATCGCGCACCATGTGGCGTGCGATTTCGGTTGCTTGTTTAATGTCGGAAGCGGCGCCGCTGCTGATTTCGTCGAAGAAGATTTTTTCGGCGATTCGCCCACCGAAGGTCACGCGCATCGTCGCGAGTAGGTACCCCTTGGTGTAGACCATCCGGTCACGCTCGGGCAGCGAGAACGTTGCGCCGGCGGAGGGGCCTCGCGGGATGATGCTTACCTTGTGAACCGGGTCCGCGTCCGGTTCCAGCGCCTGAAGGACGGCGTGCCCGGCCTCGTGATAGGCCGTGATCTTGCGATCCTGCTCGTCGACGGAGGATTTTTTCTTCGCACGCCCCCATCGGATTTTATCGCGTGCCTCTTCGAGGTCGTCCTGCTCGACGAATTCCTTGTTGAGCATCGTGGCGATGAGGGCAGCTTCGTTGACCAGGGCGGCGAGCTCCGCACCGCTGAACATCGGCGTACCGCGCGCACAGCGGCGGATGTCGGCGGTGGGTCCGAGTTTGATCTTTCGCAGGTGAACCTTGAGAATTTCGTAACGCCCCTGGAGATCGGGCAGCGAGACAAATACCTGGCGGTCGAACCGACCCGGACGAACCAAGGCCGGGTCCAATACGTCCGCACGGTTTGTCGCCGCGATGACGATTACCTGTGCGCTGGTTTCGAACCCGTCCATCTCGACAAGGATGGCGTTGAGTGTTTGTTCGCGCTCGTCATGTCCACCGCCGCCGAAACTCGCTCCGCGTCGCCGGCCTACGGCGTCAATTTCGTCAAGGAAAATAATGCACGGTGAGTTTTCTTTCGCTTGCTTGAACAAGTCACGCACGCGTGACGCGCCGACGCCGACGAACATCTCCACGAAGTCCGAGCCGCTGATGGAAAAGAAGGGTACATCGGCCTCGCCCGCGATCGCCTTGGCGAGCAGGGTCTTGCCGCATCCGGGCGTTCCCACGAGCAAGATGCCGCGCGGAATGCGACCACCGAGACGCTGGAACTTCTTGGGGGCCCTGAGGAACTCGATGATTTCTTCGACTTCTTCCTTGGCGTCTTCGATTCCCGCAACGTCCGCGAATGTTATGTTGGTGTGCTCCTTCGGTGTCAGGCGGTGCTTGGAGCGGCCGAAGTTGCCCAGCATCCCGCCTGGTCCGTTCGCGTTTCGCAACTGCCTAAACAGGAAGAACCAGATGAATCCGAAGATCAGGATCCACGGCAGCATGTTGATGAGCAAGAGGACGAACTGGTTCTGCCGTTCATACTTGACGTCTCCACCGCTCTTTCGTACGGCGAGGACGAGTTCGTCGATGAAGTCCTTGTCCATCGCCTCGCGCGGGTAGGCCACGCGGAAGCTCAGCGTATCCCCGGCTGCGTCACCGTCCGACAGGCCCGTTTTGGTTCCCTCGATCGAACCGTCTTCCTTGATGCGAATCGATTGGATGCTCTCGTTCCTGATGAGCGTATCGAACTCGCTGATGGAGATGTCCTTGGGCTGCATCATGGTGCTGTTGAGCAGCGCGACCAGGAGCATGGCCAAGCCGAGCAGCACCAGCCAGCTAACGACATTTCGCGACATCTTCACGTTCGGGCCATCCGGGCGTTTGGGGCCCTGCGGTGGCGGGGATTGGGGTGGTGTGTCGTTACCGTCGGTCATTTGGAAACTCGCTTTGCCGGGAACCGTTCCACAAGGATCATAGCCTCACTACCAGGACGATTCCATCGATTCGACGATCAGCTCTGCCAAGCCGTCCATCGCCCGCGTCATGCCCTGCGTAAAGGTTTCCCCCACGGGGGGGATGTAGCTGGTCTGAAAGATGAATCGGGGCCTCTCCACAAGAATCTCCCCCGTACGCAAATCCTTGAGCGCAAATCGAACGACGACACTCGATCCAATCTCGCGTGGCAGGTCGGTATCGAAGTCGTCGCCGAGCGTACGGTTTTTGACCGTTAGGATTTCCCCAGTCAAGACGGCGTCCGCGGTGGTCCGCTCCGCCACCCGGTAGGGCGTGTCCATCTCCAACCGTTTGATTATGGCTTCGGTTAGTCGAAACTCCAACTCGCGTCGAAACTCTTTGGATTGAAACATTTCGACGTGAATGGTCTGAATATCGGTCCGAAACGGCCGTTTCGTGGAGTAGCTGCAGCCCATCTGCAGGGTGGAGCCGGCCACCGCCAGCAGCACGGGCGCAACGGCATTCGACAAACGCATGGTCGCACTCCTTACGGCGTAGGGGGCTGGGCGACGGCGGGTTCGATCACACCGAGCAGTTCGAGACGCGCAGTCGCCTTCGCCGCGGCAACGGTGTCCGACCAGTTGTCGCGCACACTTCGATAATAAAAGATCGCCGCACCGGGGTGGTCGGAGCGTTCATAATACGCGGCGATTCCGTAGTCTTTTTCCGCCTGAAGTTCGACCATGCTTTGGAGGATGAGATCCACACCGTCGCGCCGGGCGGACGCCGGATAGCGGACGCGGTAGTCGTTGTACCGTTCCTCGGCCTCGATCAGGGCGGCCTCGTCGTACTCCACGCCGCCGAAGCTGGCGAGCGCTGCCTGGGCCGTGCGATTCATCGCGAATTCGTGGTAGCGACTCTGAGGATAGTCGCGAAGAATCTGAGCGTATTCGATCTCCGCCAAGGCATGCTCGCCCACCAAGAAAAGGTGGTCGCCTTTGACTTTGTGCGCAAGCTCCGCCAAGCGGCTGTCGGGATGATCGGTTGCGATCTCGTCGAGAATCTCGTAGGCCAACTCCACCGCGGAGACGCGGAAGAGCATGAAGCCTTTGCGTTTGGCACCCTTCAAGAAGTTTTCCGCGATCTCGAACTCCAGCCGAAGCGCCTCTGCGGTTAGTCGCATTCCAGAGAACTGGGCGAGAAACGCCTGGAGCACCTCGTGAGCCTTTTCGTACTTCCTTTGAGCGATCAGCGCCTCCGCCTTGAGAATGAGGCTCTGCGGGACAAGGGCGTCGCCATACTTGCGCGTGAACTTTTTGAGGGCCGACAGTGCTTTGGCGTACTTCGCTTGTTTGATCTGCGTGCGGATGTCGTGCAGGTCGCCTTCTGCGGTACCTACCGGCGGTGGCGGCTTCTCAACCCACTTCTCTTGTTGGGCGTCGTACGTCAATGTACGAAGGCGCGATTCCTGGGCCGAGGCGGCTGCGGTCAGGAGCATGCACGTTACCGCGACCATGAAACGGGCTTTCGTACGACTTAACTGAATCACGATCGCCGACTCCGACTCACTGACCCCGTGCATCGCCACGCGCGTGCGTGGTGACCGCCCCAACGGAGGGTCATTGTACGCGGCAACGACCACCCCACGCAAACCGGTATCGTGGAGTTCGCGTTTCGTGGCGAATCGGGGCGATCGTCGAGGCAGGTCGCCGGCAGGCACGGGCGATCGTAGCGGGCGCTGGCCCTTGTGGTGGATTGTCGCCCTCGGCGCCCGCCGTTACAGTGCTCCGCTCCGGTCGCCGCGCGATGCGTGTGGCCGGCTGCCGAGCTTGTAGGGGAGGTATCGTGAGGGCGGTCACTTTCAACGGGAAGCTCGCGTATTGTGGGGACTATCCCGAGCCGACACCGGCTGACGGCGAGTGCTTGATCCGCGTTAGCCTTGCGGGCATCTGTGGGACCGATCTGCACATCACAAACGGTTACATGAACTTTCGCGGCGTTCTGGGCCACGAGATGGTCGGAACGGTGGTGCACGGCTCGTCGGGGTGGGAAGGCAAACGCGTTGTCAGCGACATCAACTGCGTCTGCCGCAAGTGCGATTTGTGTCAGGCGGGGTTGGCGAATCATTGTCGCAACCGCACCGTCATGGGGATCCTCGGTCGTGACGGCTGCTTCGCCGATTTGATCGCTGTGCCCGAGCAAAATTTGCACGAAGTTCCTGACGTCGTCTCCGACGAAGAGGCGGTCTTCACGGAACCGCTTGCAGCCGCGTATCAGATCCTGGCACAGTGTTCGATCGAATCGCGCACGAACGTGACCGTGGTGGGTCCGGGTCGCCTTGGTCTCCTCGTCGCACAGGTGCTCGCCGAGACGGGGTGCAAATTGACGGTCCTTGGCCGTAACCCAACGAAACTCATGTTTTGCGAAAAGAAGGGGATTCAAGGATTGCACACGAGCGATCCGATCCCCAAAAACGAGCGCGACGTCGTCGTCGAATGCAGCGGCTCGCCCGAGGGGTTGAATCTGGCGATGCAGCTCGTGCGGCCACGCGGTACCATCGTCCTCAAGAGCACCTACGCTGATACGACGAGCGGTTCACTGAACCTCGCTCCGATTGTCATTAACGAGATCAATCTTGTGGGAAGTCGCTGTGGCTTGTTTCCCGAAGCGCTCAACGCTCTCGCACGGCAGGCGATCGACGTTCGGTCGATGATCTCGAAGACCTTTTCGATCGAGCAAGCGATCGAAGCGTTCGAGGCGTCCGCCGATTCACGCAACATCAAGATTCTTCTAAAGATCAATCCGAAGTAGAGCGCCGAAGTAGAGCGCCGAAGTAGTGCTTCGAAGTAATGCGCCAAAGTGATGCGCCGACGTAAATGCGTTGTCCTACGTCGATCGATGAGCGGGCCTGAACCGAGCCGCGACCGTGAGGGAGCGGACAACGTACTTGGACTGCATATTTGCTTCCCGTTTCGGCAGGGGACTGAGGGCTACATATTTTCCTCCCCCCTTTTTGTAAGGGGGGATTGAG
>JADFRO010000136.1 GCA_022561255.1 Planctomycetota bacterium
TTATCGCAAGCGCATCGGCGGCGGTATTGAACACAAGCTGGTGGAAGCTCCGGGTGATCTGCAGATTTGGCCGACGGACTGGTCGAGCGATGGAAAGTACCTGATCTACACGACGGGGCGTCGGGTCAGTGGCACGAACCTCGATATTCACGTGCTACCGCTCGACGGGGGCGATGCGTTTCCGTACGTTGCCACATCCGCTGAAGAGCGTGGGGGGCGCGTTTCTCCCAATGGTAAGTGGCTCGCGTACGAGTCAGGCACATCGTCGGGGTGGGACGTCTATGTGATTCCTTTCACGCCCGACCGAGGTGTCGCGGACGGAAACGGAGGCTCGACGGCGCCGCCCGAAGAAAAATGGCAGATATCCGTCGGTGGAGGTAGCGCCCCTTGCTGGAACTCTGACGGCAAGGAGCTTTTTTACATCTCAGCCGACGCAGAATTGATCGCCGTCGCCGTCGAGACGGAGGGCGATCATTTCGTCGCTGGCACGACTACGAAACTTTTCCAAACCGCCTTCGAGCCGGGAAAGTCGTTCGACGTCTCCCCGGACGGCCTCGAGTTTGTTTTTAACGAGGTGTCCGTTAACGTGGACACGCCGATTTCGCTCATTGTGAACTGGAACGAAGGGTTGGATCCGTGACGCTTTCTGCGGGCACTGAGCTTGGCCGTTACAAAATCCTCTCGCCGATTGGCGCGGGGGGAATGGGGGAGGTCTATCGGGCGAAAGACGCGCGTCTTGATCGTCACGTTGCGATCAAGGTGCTTCCCGAGGAGACGTCGCGCGATCCGGCCGTACTGTCGCGTTTTGAGCGAGAGGCCAAGGCTGTCGCGGCGCTTTCGCATCCCAACATTCTTTCCGTCTTTGACGTTGGAACCGAGGGTGACGTCTCCTACGTGGTCATGGAGCTTTTGGAGGGTGAGACGCTTCACGATCGGCTGCAAGCGTCCGCCCTGGCGTGGCGTAAGGCCGTCGAGATCGGCGTCGCGATCGCAGACGGACTTTCGGCTGCTCATGCGAAGGGTGTTATTCATCGGGACTTGAAACCGGCGAACATTTTTATCACTTCGACCGGTATCGTGAAGATTCTCGACTTTGGACTCGCGCGGCGCGAGGTCGATCCTCCTACCGGACAAGACGCAGCCAACACGCCGACGATGACGCTCGACACTCGGCCTGGGATGGTGCTCGGTACGCTGAGCTACATGTCACCGGAGCAGCTTCGCGGCTTGCGCACGGACGCGCGTACGGACATTTTTGGATTTGGGTGCGTGCTGTACGAGATGGTAGCGGGCCGGCGAGCTTTTGTCGGTGAGACGCCGGCTGACACGATGACGTCGATTCTCAAGGAGGAGCCGACGTCCGTTCGCTCCTCGGCCGCAGGCGTTGGCCCGGAACTGGACCGCGTCATTCATCGCTGTCTGGAGAAAGAGCCGGAGCAGCGTTTTCACTCTGCATCGGACCTCGCGTTTACGTTACGATCGATTCTTGCGGATAGCGGTGCGGTCAAGCTGCCTGTCGTTGAGGGGCGAGGCAAGAAGCTTACGGTGCCGCTGATCGCGGCGGCGGTCTTGCTTGCGGCGCTGGGCGTATGGTCGCTGGTTCAATCGTCACGCTCCGGGGGCGGGCTCGCTGGTCGGGCCATCGATTCGCTGGCGATCATGCCGTTTGAAAATGGCGGGGGCGGGGCAGATACGGAGATTCTGGCGGACGAGATTCCCGCAAGTATTATCAATCGACTCGCGCGCATCTCTTCGCTTCGTGTGATTCCGCGCAGCTCCGTGTTTCGCCTTAAAGACAAAAACCTCAGCGCCGATCAAGTGGCGCGTGAGCTTAATGTGCAAGCTGTTCTGACCGGTCAGGTGACCCAGCGCGGGCAGCGCCTCAGCGTTCGGGCGGAACTGGTCGACGTGGCGACCAACCGACAGCTCTGGGGTGAGCGCTATACGCGCGACCTAACGGACATTGTAACCGTCGAAGAGGAAATCGCGCAGAGCATTTCCGACGCGTTGCAGCTTCGCCTGACGGGCGAAGAACGCACGCGCCTTGTGAAGCAGTCGACAGCCAATTCCGAAGCGTACCGGGCGTACTTGAAGGGTAGACATTGGTGGAACAAGCGAACGCGCGGCGCGTTCCAAAAGGCGATTAGTTTTTTCAACACAGCCATTACGCTTGATCCGGAGTTTGCGCTCGCCCACGTTGGGCTTGCCGCCGTCTATGGAAACATGTCGTACTACGGTTTCATGCCCCCCAAGGTCGCGTTCCCACGCGCTCGCGAGGCGGTCCGGCGAGCCCTCGCCATCGATGAACAACTGGCGGCGGCTCACGCCGTCTCTGGAAACATCAGCACCAATTTTGACTGGGATTTGGCGGCGGCTGAGCGGGAGTTTAAGGCAGCGATCCGGATCGACCCAAGGTACGCACCCGCCCATTACTGGTACGCGGCGTTCCTGATGGAGGAAGGTCGGCTGGAGGAGGCGCGCCGCGAGGCGCGGATTGGTGTTGAGGTCGATCCGCTTGCCCCCGTTGCGAGCTACGTACTGGCGCTCGGACTGTACTGTGAGCGTAGATACAGCGAGGCGGTTGCGCAATGTGAATCGGCGAGCGAGTTTTCGCCCGACTATCCATGGTTTCACCACGTCGTCGGAACCGTTTACGCGGCACAGGGTTTGTTTGATCGCGCGATTGTCGAGCAGCTTCGCGCGGTTGAGCTTTCCGGTGGAGAGGCGTTCGCGCGTGCCTGGCTCGCGTACACCTACGGCAAGGCGGGCAGACCGGAGGACGCTCGCGAGATTCTTGCAGCCTTTCAGCGGGAGTCGTCACGCGGGTTTGTTCCCTCGCTTTACATGGCCTTTGTGTATCTCGGGCTCGACGACACCGAACAGGCGCTGGACTGGTTGGAGAAGGCGTGTGATGAGCGAGAGCCACAGTTGCGGTTTCTTAACGTGGATCCGCATTTCGACAATCTTCGCGGCCATCCGCGTTTCGACTCGCTGGTGCGCCGGGTTGGGCTGGAGCCGAGACCGACAGCGTCGCCATCACCGGCCGTCGCCAAGCGCGACGACGACAAAGTCCGATTGGGGGTGTTGCCGTTTGACGACATGAGTCCCGAGCCTCGGGCGTGGTTCGGTGACGGCATGGCTGAGCTCGTAAGTGACGATCTGGCGAAAATATCCGCCCTGCGCGTTAGCTCCTTCCGATCCGTTCGCAAGTACCGCGACGCAGATCTCTCGACGTCGGAGATCGCCGCGAAACTTTCCGTCGACTACATCGTGGCTGGTTCGTTCGTGTGGGCGGGCGATCGGGCACGGATTTCGGCGCGGTTGATCGACGGCAGAACGGACGAGGAGGTGTGGTCGCAGCAGTACGAGCGCGACATGCGCGACGTACTGGCGTTGCAATCCGAGGTTGCCCAGGCCATCGCCGACGCGGTGGAGGTCAAGCTCACGCCGGCGGAGCGGGAAAGTTTGGCCCGGGTCGATCAGGTCGTCCCGGAGGCGTACAACGCGTACTTGCAAGGGTTGGGCCCGCTAAGGCGCGCTACGCGAGCTTCGTGCAGGATCGCGTTGCGCTTTTTTGACGAAGCGATTGAGATCGATCCCGAATTTGCGCGTGCCCACGCGGCCAGGGCGAAGACGTATCGAACGCTCGCCAGTACGCACTTATCACCCCAAGAAGCGATGCCGCAAATGAAAGAGGCGGCTGATCGTGCGCTCGCGATCGATCCGAATCTTCCCGAAGCCCACATCGCTCTGGGTCACTACCGCATGCAGCAAGAGTGGGATTGGGAGGGTGCGCGACAGTCCTTCGAGCGGGCGATGGAGATCAATCCGAACGGCGCATCTCGCCTGGCGTACGCCGGGTTTCTGATGGCCATGAACCGGCTGGAAGAGGGATTGACCCAGCTCGACATGGTCAAGGAGCTTGACCCGGCGGCGACGCACTCGGAGGAAATGTACGGCATTTACTTGTTGGCGGCCAGAGAGTATCCGAGGGCTATAAGCGCCGGGCTGGAGGCGCTCGAGGTGGACGCCGATTTTTGGCCGGCCCACCAATGGATCGGGCTCGCCCAAAGTTTGCTCGGACAATCCACCGAGGCGATTCATCACATGCGAATCGCCAGCGAGCTTAGCAGAAGTGCGCAGATCCGTGCCATGTTCGGCGGCGTGCTGGCGGTCGCGGGGGAGGAAGTCGAAGCGAAGGCGATTTACGAGGAGTTAAAGGCTCGTGAGCACGTGGACTACGTGTGCCCGTATGAGCTGGCCACCATTCCGATTGGGTTGAAGGATTTCGACACCGCCTTCATGGAGATTCATCGCGCGTGCGACGACAGAGCCGAGTGCATTCCCTTTCTTCAAGTTGATCCACGGTTGGACCCGATTCGCGATGATGCGCGTTTTGACGAGGTACTTCGGCGTGTTGGGTTTGAACCGCCCGGCGGTCTCGTGGTTGATGCGCCAACTGCTTCGGCGCGTGTACGCCTGGTGGTTCTCCCGTTTGAAGACATCAGTCCCGACGCTCAGGAGTGGTTCAGTGACGGTCTAACTGAAGAGATGATCGCGACGCTGGGTCGGATAAATCCGGACAAGCTTCGCGTCATCGCGCGGACGTCGGCGATACAGTACAAGAAGACGACCAAGGGTATCGATCGAATCGGGCGGGAGCTTAACGTCGACTATGTCGTCGAAGGGACCGTTCGCCGGGCGGGCGAGCAGCTTCGTATCACAGCCAAGCTTATTAGGGTCGCCGACGAAACGCAAGTTTGGTCACAAAGCTACAACCGTCGTGTCGTGGATGTGTTTGCGCTGCAGATGGAAGTTGCGGAGGCGGTGGCCGACTCGCTTGCAGTTGAGCTTCTTCCCGGTCGACGAAATACGAAAGCGCGAAAACACGTGCCCGTTGCAGCCGCGTACGAAGCGTACCTGAAAGGACGCTTCCACTGGAACCGCTTTACAGAGGCGGGTTTTGAGACTGCCCAAGGTTATTTCCAAGAAGCGATTAAACTCGACCCGAGTTTTGCAGCCGCCTACGCGGGGCTTGCCGACTCTTTCAGCGTACGCGCCGACGCGGGAGCACTTTCGCCGCTGGAAGCCTTTGGGAAAGCTCGGCCACTCATCCGCAAGGCCCTTGCCCTGGATGATTCACTCGCCGAGGCGCATTTGTCACTCGGTGCGATTCAGACGATCTACGACTGGGACTGGGACGCGGCGGATCAAAGCTTCCGACGCGCGCTGCAGCTTGAGCCCTCAAACGCAACGGCTCATCAGTGGTATGCGGTGCTCACTCTGACTCGTCTTGGGCGTACCGATGAGGCCGAGGAGCATCTTCGGCGCGCCCTGGAGCTCGATCCGCTGTCGTTAATCATTCGCAGCGCACAGGTCGTCGTCACCTACGAGGCTGGCAAATATGAACAGGCGGTGAAACTCGCACGGGCCACGCTCGCGCTGGATCCCAACTATGTTGAGGCTTACAGATATATTGGCTTGGCGAGCGTTCAACTCGGGCGCTACGACGAGGCAATCATCGCGATTCAGAAATGGCTCTCGCTTTCCGGGCGCAACTCGCGAGCGCTTGCAACGCTCGGGTATGCGTACGGCGCTTCCGGACGGTCGAATGAGGCCCGCAAGATTCTCGATGAACTGTTGTCGCAAGGAGCGGGCGTATACGTAGCTCCAACGGATGTGGCAATGATATGGATCGGGCTGGACGATCGCGACGAGGCGTTTCGCTGGCTTCGTCGCGGTGTCGACGAGCGGGATACGGGTGTCAGCCGCTTGAAGTGTTCGCCTGTTCTTTCAACCTATCGTGATGACCCGCGCTATCAGGAACTGCTCACGCGGGTAGGACTGTCCCCGTAGTTCGATTCCTCGGCTGTGCCTGAGAGCGGTCCGCGCGCGGCGGAGAGAGCGGAAGTGTAGCGCCAAGCAATAAGGGATTAGGGAGTAGTAGCGTGGCGAAAAATCGCAAGACAAAAAAGAAGGCCAACAGCGCCGCGGGCCAGAGCCGAAAGAAGTCTCGGCCGTCGGGTCGAAAAAAGGAGAAACAGAGGTCCGCGATGGCTGAGCCGAAGGGGTTTGGCTTGCGCCTCATGGACGACATCCAAAACGAAGGTGTGGTTCATCAGGAAGTCGTTGCCCGCATTGAGGCACTTACGAACCGGAACCTCGTCTCCTATTCCAGTTTCTTTGCGCACCCTGCGGGCATCATCGACGATCACGATCCCCATATGATTGAGACCCTGCTCCAGTCGATTGACCTGTCGAGGTATCCCGGCACGCTCGATCTGATGATAAACAGCCCCGGCGGCATCCCAACAGCCGCCGAAAAAATCGTCCTGACATGCCGAGAGTATACGGACAGCTTTCGGGTCGTCGTACCACAGACGGCGATGAGTGCTGCCACAATGATTGCGATGGGAGCAGACGCGATCCTGATGACGGCCACATCAGAACTGGGGCCAATCGATCCGCAGATGATCCAGACGCTACCCAACGGGCAACAGATCATGCGCCCGGCAAAATCGTTCATTGACGCCTATGTTGACCTTGTCAATCAAACACAGGAGGCCATTCGGAATAAGCAACCACACCATCCGTTTGTTGAACTGCTCCGAACCGTCGATCCCCCTTGGATTCAGGAGTGCCTCAAGGCCCGTGAACTCGCTAAGAAGATTGTTATCGACTTCCTCTCGCGGTGGATGCTGCGTGACAAGGGCGGAGAGCATGTCACGAAGGTCGTGGATCGGTTCATAGCCGTGGGAGAGGAAGGCTCGCACGGTCGCGCGATCCGCTCGGAGAAGGCAAAGAGCTTCGGACTTGAAGAGGTAGAACTAATCGAAACAGGCGGCAACTTGTGGAAGGCGATCTGGGAGCTGCACGAGCGTTCTCACCGGTACGTACAAAGTCGTGGGCTGGCGAAGTATGTTGCGGCCCGCAACGGAGGGATCAATGTTCAAGCGCAGGTCATGTAGATCAGCTAGCCGCATGGATGTCGTAGGTGTAGATCGGCTGTCGCACGACCTCGTCGCCGCTGTATGGCGGATGCGCGAGTTCGGGGTACGCCTTTTCGTATTCGCGGATTTGATCTGCGACTTCGCGCTGCACCTTCTCGAAGTTCTCGGCGAGTTGCTTTTCGGTAAGTTCTTCGCGTGGTGGACGCATCGTGCTTCCCCGGCTTCCGTTTTTGCCTCGCTTCCGGGCCGCGATCCGTGGCCAACCCCGCCGTCTGCCTTTGCTATCGGCAGCGGCGTGCATGCGGGTCCATCCGCATCTATTATACGAACTTCGCGGGCGCTCGGTCGCACACGTCGTTCCAGCGGGCGCCCAGGCGGCCCAGCATAGCAAATCCGCAGTGATCGTTCAATCCAATCCGTTTTGCCCCGTCCGTTTGGTGAGCCCCCCAGACGCCTAGGGTCCGAAAACGTCTCCAGCCATGCTGAAAATGCGGGCTGGGTAAGCCCTTTCGCACGAGGAGCTGGTGGAGCAGCTGGGGAAAGCAATGTTCGGGCTAAGCGTTTCGTGCGAAGTCGAACGCGAGCTGGACCGTGTCGTTGGCTTCTCCAGCTCGCCCCGGAGAGCCGCATCCAGCAGCACCGACCTGTGGAAGCGGCAGAGGGGTCTCGACAGGCGGAGCGGGCT
>JADFRO010000137.1 GCA_022561255.1 Planctomycetota bacterium
ATCGCCGGGTAAAGTTGTTGTTTGTCGTTGACACCGCGTACGCCGCGAAGCAGGCGGTTGAACAACCATCGAGGGGGTCGAACAAGTGTTAGGAGGACGATGAGGCAATTGGCATACGTCGGGCGAAGACTCTTGTAGCTCTCGCTGGCCAGGTCTTCCGGTCGGATTTTGAGTTCCTCGAACTGCTTGGCCATCGTCGTGTTGGGTTGCATCCTCAGCGAGAAGAGGTTCAGCGTGAAGGGTCGCCGCATCTTGTGGATCAGTTCCAGCGTGTCGACGAGATCATCACGAGTCTCGATGGGGTTGTCGAGAATGAAATCATACGAGGGCGGAATCATGTACTTCGTATAATCAGCGAAGATGTCGGTCGCGGCGAGCACCCGCTCCGGAGGCGCTGGACGTTTGTAGAAATCGAGCACGCGCCGGCTTCCCGATTGGATGCCCATGCGGATCGTCGTCATGCCGGCCTCCAGCAGGACTTCGACCTTGTCCCGCTTGACGTAGTTGGGAATGATACCGGCAACAAAGAGTGGGAGGCCGACTTCCGCCTTGTACAACTCCGCGAATTCGGTCAGGACTTTTAGCGGCAACGCCACCATGCTGTCATCCAGCAGGATGACGTTGCTGAGGTGTGGATGAACCCGACGCGCGGCATTGATCTCTTCGACAAGCCACTTCGCACTCGGGAAACGCAGCCTCGTGTACGCTTTGTCGTTCTCGATGAATTTGGTGTTGGCGCAGAACGTGCATTTGAACGGACAGCCGATCGTCCAGATCGTATGGTAGGTGAGTCCGGTAAACTTCAGGTAGTGGGCGATCGTCACGTCCTCATACGTCCGCCTCTTGGATTCGTAGATGCGTTCGCCGTTCGCGTAGGTCGGTAGGGGCAACTGGTCCATCTGCTGACTGGTCATCAACGGCAGCAGTTCATTCTTGGTGATTTCGCCGCCTCGATTGAACCAGAAGTTACGCGTGGCGGTGTAATCGCGCTCGTTGCGAAAGGCGTCGAAGAACTCCTCGAATGCGAACTCGCCCTCGCCGGTGCAGACCGCGTCGGCGTGTAGGATGGCGTCTTCCGGGACGATGATCGGGTGGATGCCGCCCCAGATGATGTAGGCCTTTGGGTTGATCCGCCGAACCTCGGCGATGATGACTTTGGTTTGCTCCGCGACGTGGGTCATGGAACTGAAGGCGACGATGTCCGCATCGGCGATTTCCGCCGCCATCGGCTCGACATCACGCTTTGGATCCAACTCGCCGGAGTAGCGCGGACGAAGCACGTTCCAAAGGGAGAAGAAGTGCGTGAGCGGAATGTAGAAAACCTTGGTATCCGGATTCAGTCGGCGCACGTAGGCCGACACTTTGCGCACGCCGAGCGAGATCAGAGAGTCCTCCACACTGACGATGTTGATTCGCATGCGCAAGCTCCACCCTCGCCGTCCGCGACCACGGACGCGACGGTAGCTCAGGGGTTATCGGAGCCGCATGCGGCGGACTTGAGAACATCCTGGACGCGTGGCGTATGCCTGATGACGACGCTCCCGGATTCGAGATCGACGTGGTTGCCCTTTCCCCGGGTTCATACCAGCTTCTAGAGTTGGTCGAACCGTGGTCCGGTGCCCAACGGCGGACGACGGCGCCTTGCAAGAAGTGCTGCCGATTAGTGGAGCCAAACAGAACCACGACCGTGAGGAGCGGGCAGCGTGCCCGGGCTACATATTTGCCTCCCCCCTTTTTGCAAGGGGGGATTAAGGGGGGTCGCTTTCGCACGGCTCGGACACGTGCTTGCGGCGGGCAATAGCCCGCCCTACTTGGCAAACGGGGACAACAATGACATGGCGTTCGTGGCGGGAACGAAAAAACGCGGGGCGAATCGATTACGGCGATCGCTTCAGCACGGCTGTTGGCCATGTGGAGGGGTCGACGTTCCAGGAAAGATCGTCGCCGATGGTGAGATGCTGCTGGCCGTGGTCGGTGTCTTCCAGCATGTAGTACAACCCAATGCGCGAATGCTCAGCCGGGTCGAACCCGTTTAGGCAAACCGCCGGGATGAAAGCCTCCAGCGAATAACCCGTCTTCGTGACCTTCGCGGCTACGTCGATCTTGTCGGCGGAGACGCTGGGAGCGTCTTCGCGCGCTCGCTGAAACTTTCCGATACCCGCAGCGGCTTTGTTTCCGCGTGGTCCGCCACCGGTTGGGAGGAAAAAGAACTGCTGACAGTACCGAGTCGCTCGTTTGTTCATTCGAGCGTCGCGCATGTCGATGCACAGACGCAGGTTGTCGCCCTTCCAGTAGGTCTTCGGATCACATCGGAGCGGACGCTTCTTGCCACCGACTTTGCATGCGACGGCGATGCCCGATTCGTTCCAGCAGGCCCATACGTCGGCGAACTCCGGTTGATCGTCGATTTCGCCCAGGCGGGGCAGCAGTTGCTCGGTCGTCCATCCTTTCAGCAGCCCGTCGATTGTCGGCAGCGATCGCCTGTAAGCGAGCGGGAACTCGAACGAAAAGAGGAATCGGTTGGGTACCAGAGCGCTCATGCGGATCGCAACCTTTCGTCAGCCGGATCGGTTTGACACAATCGCCACACATCCCGCAACTGTTTCGTGTCGCAGCGAGCGAGCGAGCGAATCCAGAAGATGATCAAGTCGCCGTCGGGCCGCGACTTGATCTCCGTATCCTCACCGAGGCGGTCGATTTGCGCGGGTGTGAGCGTGTTTTTCTGCGCGAAGAGTTCCACGCGCAGCCCGCGACCCATGTTCGTAACGATCTTACCGCGACGTTTTCGCGTAGTTGGGTCGATGATCTGGATCGCGGTTTTGTGGCACCAGTCGAATTCGAGGTTGCGCTGAATCGACTTAAACCGACCGATGAGTGACATCAGGACCGCCGGCTGCCATCGAGCGACCTGCCGTGCGGACATCGCCTCTTGAGACAAATGCCATTTCTCGCCGTTTGCCTTCCACGGTGCACGCAGCTCTGGTTTGAACTTGTGCGCCGCGACGCGTCCGGTGTAGGCGGCGGCGGCTTTTTTAAGGAACGCTCGGAAATCGCGTTTGCGAACGTCTTTGAAATCGCGCAGAGAGATTCGTACGTCATCCCACGCACCCGCAACGCCCTTGAGGTGTCGAACGCGTACGCGGCTCCATTGGCCATAGATGGGAAGGTCGGTCCGCTCATCGAGCGTCTTGATGTTTAGTGCGGAAGCAAGTTTGGGTTGTGTGAACGTTAAATGCGGAACGCGAAAGGAGACTTCGAGAAGTTCCTTATGTCCCGTGAGAAAATGACAGAACCATTGCTGACTCTTGGCTGCGGCGATCTCGATTCGCGTTCGATGGTTCCAGTCAGTCTCGGAGAAACGCCCGGCATCTTGAATCGAGTCGACCAACCAACGAAGCACGGCTGGATCCCACTGAACGGGATTGCCCGTCGTATCGAGGTGGTCGACGGTGTGCCACTTGCAGCCGTCGAGTTCCCACGGCATCTTCACATGATCGCCGAGGTCGATCGCGTCCGGCTTGCCGCTCTCGGCGTCTGCCTCTGCGGCTGGGTCGTGAACCTCTCGCGGCTGAAGCGGCCCCATCTGTATTACGGGTCGTAGCGAATCGCCCGTGCGCGACGCGCGCACGGTTATCAGATGTTCGGGCGTTCCCTCCGCGACGACGTAGCCGCCGGCGTCGCCCGCTTCGGGCCCCAGATCGATCACCCAGTCAGCCGTCTTGATGACGTCGAGGTTATGCTCGATGCAAATGACGGTGTTGCCGAGATCAACAAGTCGGTGAAGCACGCGGAGCAGTTTCTTGAGATCGTCGAAGTGCAGGCCTGTCGTCGGTTCGTCCAGGATGTAGAGGGTTTTCCCCGTCGAGGGGCGTCCGAGTTCTGACGCGAGCTTGACGCGCTGCGCCTCGCCGCCGGACAGAGTCGGTGCAGCCTGGCCGAGTTCGAGGTAACCGAGACCAACGTCCTCCAACGTGCGGAGCATTCGGCGAATTTTCGGAACGCGGCTAAAGAGTTCGACGGCTTCGGTGATGCGCATCGTGAGGCAATCGGCGATGCTCTTGCCGCGGTAGCGCACGTCGAGCGTTTCGGCGACGTATCGCGCGCCCTTGCAGCTTTCGCAATCAATCCACACGTCCGGCAGGAAGTGCATCTCGATGCAGCGCTGTCCCATACCTGAGCAGACTTCGCAGCGGCCACCGGCGCGGTTAAAACTAAACCGATTGGGCGTGTAGCCGCGAACCTTGCTCGTCGGGAGCTTCGCGTAAAGTTCTCGAATCGCGTCGAACACACCGGTGTAGGTGGCTGGGTTGCTCGTGGGACTGTTTCCGATCGGCGCCTGATCGACGTTGATGACCTTGTCGATCCGCTCGATGCCGGTGATGCGTTCGTGGCCGCCCGGCACCAGGCGGGCGCGGTGAATCCGAGATGCCAGCGCGCTGTAGAGGACCGAGTTGACCAGCGTACTCTTACCGCTGCCCGAAACGCCGGTGACACAGGTGAATCGTCCCAGCGGAAAGGCGACGTCGATCTCCTTGAGGTTGTGCTCGCGCGCTCCGTACACGATCAGCCAGGGAGCGGGCTGTAAACCGTCGCGTTCGAGCTCGTCCGTTGAGGGCTCGTCATCGCGTCGCGTCATGAGTAAGGCATGTTCTTTGCGATCGACGTGGCGTCGGTTGGAGGGGATGGAGATCGCCTCCTTGCCGGCGAGATAGCGACCCGTAAGTGACTTTCGCTTCGATCGCAGTTTGCTCGGACTCGCAGCGGCCGTAACTTCGCCGCCGAACGATCCCGCGCCGGGACCGAAGTCGAGCACGTTGTCGGCTGCGTCGATCACCTCTCGATCGTGCTCGACGAGTAGGAGCGTATTGCCCAGATCCCTGAGCCGTTTGAGCGCCTGGATGAGCCGCTTGTTGTCACGCGGGTGCAGGCCGATCGTTGGCTCGTCCAGAACGTAGAGCACGCCGGTGAGGCCCGTCCCGATTTGCGATGCAAGTTGAATGCGCTGTGATTCACCGCCGGAGAGTGTTGAGGCTGTTCGATGCAGCGACAGATAGTCCAGACCGACGTCGACGAGAAATCGCAGGCGCGAAGTGATTTCGTGGAGCAACTCGCCGGCGATCTTTCGTTCGCGCGGGCTGAGGCGTAGGTCGCCGAACCATTTAAGCGTGCGGCCCAGCGGGCGCAGACAGGTCTCATGCATCGTCGCTCCGCCGACGCGCGAGGCTGCCGGTTCGGGTTGAAGTCTGCCGCCGCCGCACGCCGTACACGGGACGTCCGTGACCAGATCAGCCAGACGCCTTCGATAGTCACGGCTGATGCGCGTCGCCCGGTCGATCGAGGGGAAAAATCCCCTCCACTGAAAACGTAGGCCCGTCGGCAAAGGCGTTGCGGCGTTTGCGGTTCGTTTCAGATTCCCGCGCGAGGACCGTGCGTTTTTCGGATTGAGGTCGATCCATTGGTCGCCGCAACCCTGCAGAAACTCGAGCTGCTGCGTCTCGGTTAGCTTGTCCCAGGGTCGATCGAGATCGAACCCGATGTGGTTCGCCAGCGCGGATGCGAGAAGATAAAGTTGCGAACCGGGCGTCAGTTGACCCCAGCCGACGATGGCACCTTGAGCGATGGACCGCGTTGGATGTACGACGATCGCGGAAGGACTCGCGCCCTTCTGAATGCCAACGCCCTCGCAAGCATCGCACCACCCGATTCGCGTGTTAAACGAAAAGTGATGCGGCGTCAGTTCGTCGTAGCCTTGGCCACACCGCTCGCAGGCGTGGTGCTGAGAGAATTGCCATTCTCGCGTGACCGCGCGCGTCGATTTCTTCTTCGACGATATTTTGTTGTCGCCTGGGTCGTCGGCGACGTGAGCGATCATGACGCCTTGGCCTACGGCCAGGGCCTGTTCGACGCTGTCGGCGATGCGTGACCGTTGCGTCTTGCGTACGATGATTCTGTCCACAACGAGCTCGACCTGATGCTGTCGCTTGGCGTCGACGTCCAGGTCTTCCTCGAGCGAGCACAGCACGCCGTCGACACGCGCCCTCGTGTAACCGTTGGCCCGCTCGCGTTGTAGAAGCTGCCCGAACGACTCGGTGGCCGTGGGTTCGATCGGAGCCAGAAGATTAAGACGGGTTCCTTCACCGATAGCGAGAATGCGTTCGACGATCTCGTCGCTCGTCTGCGTGCCGATGGGTATCGCGCACTTCGGGCAATGGGGTTGCCCGATCCTGGTCCACAGCACGCGCATGTAGTCGTAAATCTCCGTGACGGTTCCGACGGTCGACCTCGGCGAACTGCTCGCGTTCTTCTGCTCGATGCAGATCGACGGTGAAAGCCCGTGAACGTGGTCGACCTTGGGCGGCTGCAACCGGCCTAGGAACTGCCGGGCGTAGGAACTAAGCGACTCGACGTAGCGACGCTGACCCTCGGCGTACACCGTGTCGATGGCCAGGCTGCTCTTGCCGCTCCCGCTGGGACCGCAACAGACCGTCATTTTACCGCGAGGGATTTCGACCGTTATGTTTTTGAGATTGTGCTGCCTGGCCCCAACGACGGTGATGGCCTTCTTTTCTCGGGCGCGCCGTCTCGCCTTACCGTTGGTCGTTGTTGATTTCGTGCCGCGCGTTGAGGCTGCGCGTTTACCGTCGAGTAGCGCTCGAAGGACTACACCGGTGTACGATCGTTTGGAGCGAGCGACGGACTCCGGCGTTCCCGTGGCCAGGACGCGTCCACCGCCGGCGCCGCCTTCGGGTCCAAGGTCGATGATCCAATCGGCGGTCTTCACCACGTCCAGGTTGTGTTCGATCACAACCACGGTGTTGCCCGCATCGACGAAACCGTGAAGAACGCTCAACAGTCGTTTGATGTCCGCAAAGTGCAGGCCGGTTGTCGGTTCGTCGAGGATGTACAGCGTTCGCCCGGTGGACTTTTTGACGAGTTCGCGGGCGAGTTTGATCCTCTGCGCCTCTCCGCCGGAGAGCGTCGTCGAGGACTGTCCGATTTTCATGTAGTCCAGGCCGACGTCGTGAAGCGTCGTAAGCATCGCGGCGATCTTGGGAATGTTTCGGAAGAGCTCCAGCGCCTGCTGCACGTCCATGTTCAAGACGTCGCTGATGCTCTTGCCCTTGTAGAGAATCTGTAGCGTCTCGCGGCTAAAGCGTTTGCCGCTGCAGACCGGACAAGTGACCCACACGTCGGCCAGCAGTTCCAGCTCCATCCTGTTGCTGCCGTTGCCCTCGCACGCTTCGCATCGACCACCTCCGGCTTTTCCGGTGGCGACGTTGAAGCTGAATCGCCCCGGTCGATATCCACGGACTTTCGCGTCGGGTAGCCTGGCGTACAAAGCGCGGATTTCATCGAACACCTTGACGTAAGTGCCCGGATTGGATCGCGGTGTGCGACCGATAGCCGTCTGATCGATGTCGACGATCTTGTCGAGATGCTCCGTACCCTCGATGCGGTCGTGATCGCCCGGATCGACCTTCTGGACCCCGTTGAGATCGCGTGCGAGAACCTCTCGAACGATGTCGTTGATCAGAGAGCTCTTGCCCGAACCGGATACGCCCGTAACACAGACGAATCGGCCCAGCGGAATCTCAACCGTAATGTTTTTCAGGCTGTTGTGTC
>JADFRO010000138.1 GCA_022561255.1 Planctomycetota bacterium
CAAGCCCCAGCCAACCGCTTCTGCGAATCTGGAAGTTGCTGCGTCAAGTTGAACCAGGCATGCAACAGCGACGCCGACTGTTGTGCCAACGCGGGCTCGGGTTGTGACGGTGGTACGTGCAGACCCTGACAGGCCATGGGGAATGGGCGACCGACGCTATCAGGTCATGCTGACCGGAGGGCGCTTTGGATCGGCTTTTCGATGCGAAGTCGAACTACATTCATGCCACTGCGGTTGGTTCTGGTCGCGCTCTGTGGCGTTGGCGGATGGATCAGCGGCGAACTCGTTACGGAGCACGCCGGTCCCTGGCCCGGAACCGAGGGATCCTCTAGCTACGTTGGCCGCCTTTGCGGAGGGAGCTGGGACGCCCAATCCGGCTGCGCCGCCGTTCTTGAGAGCGACTGGAGCGCCGTCGACATCACCGTACCGTCTTTGACGGGCGGCTTGAGTCTGTCATGGCATCGCGTCGTGATTCCGGTCGCCTTCATCGGTCTGGCCTACTTCGTTTTCCTTGGATGTTGGTTTCTCTTCGCGGGACCGCCACAGCAGTGGGGGGGCTGGTACGTTGTTCCTCTGGTTGTCGTTGCGGCGGGAGCGTGCGGATCCATCGCCTTGTTGTGGATTCTGCTCTTCAACCTCGGCGCCTCGTGCGTGTGGTGCATGGTTACGCATGGGATTAACGGTCTGCTTCTGCTTGGCGTACTCAGGCTGCGGCCTAAACTGCGGGAGCGATCGGGTGACCTCGAGCGCGGGGCAACCGCGCGGGCTGAAGTCCGCGGCTCGGAATACAGAGTGGTTGAACCCTCGAATCCTGTATTCTCATCTGCTCAGGTTTCCTTGACGCCGGTCGCAGCGTTTCGGATTGTCGGGTTTGCGGTGTTCGTGGTCGCGTTTGCGTGGATGTATCGCGGAGCCAAGCTGGAAACAAGAACTCAGGTCGCCAGGTTCCTGCCCTACAAGGAGTTCGTCGATGAGCGGCGGAACGATCCGGCCTTCGTCGTTCGCGAGTTCTACGCCGAGTTGCAGAACATGCGACTTGTGAGCGGTTCCTCGCTAGCGAACAGGCCCGGGGCGGATCGCGACGCGCCGGACGCGGTGCCCGTGCTGACGATTTTCACGGACTTTCAGTGTCCGCACTGTGCATGCCTTGCGAGCAACTGGAAACATAGTTACGCCCGACACTGGCAGGGGCCGATACACGTTTCGCTGCGCCACCTGCCGCTGAACCAAGCGTGCAACGATTCGGTGAGCGTGGATATTCATCCCAACGCCTGTGAGGCCGGGTATGCGGTCGAGGCCGCGAGGTTGCAGGGGGGTGAGGAGGCTTTTTGGAAGATGCACGATTTGCTCTTCGCGTCGAGCTATCGTCTCGGCGAGACATCCTACGCGGAGCTAGCGAGCACCATCGGCCTGGACCCAGCACAGCTCGAGGCCGACATGGATCGCGACGTCGTTAAGCGGGTCGTCGCTCGTGACATTGCGCTCGCCGGCGAGATCGGTGTACGTACAACTCCCTCGGTCTTTCTCAACGGGCGGCGCGTGCCGAAAATTTGCCTGAACAACCCGGTTTTCTGGGGGGCGATCTCTGCGGACTTGCTGCACAAGGCGAACCTCGCGGCTTCCGACGACACGTCCACGGACACCGACGCGGTTGCAACCAGCCGCGTGATCTATCCGTGAGCAGCGCACCACGACATTTTTCGATCGGTGTTATCGACGTCTCGCTCGGAAGCGACTGCAAGAGCTTGCTCCGCGAGTACTCGTCACTCTATGCATCGTGCCGCCGTGGATCGGCGGCGCCCGGCGCTATCGAAATAAATATCGAGTCCAAGCACAAATATCCCTGGCCGCGTGGACCCTACACGCTTCGATGTCCAGGCGCACCGGACTTCGAGGTTGCCAAACGTTGCGAGGTTCTTCCCCATCTTGAGTGGTACATCAACTGGCAGATCATCGAGCGCCGGACTGAATACGTGCAGCTTCACGCGTCCGCGTTGGAGTTCGAAGGGCAGGCGATGGTGATGCCGGGCGATCCCGGCAGTGGCAAGACAACGCTCACAGCCGGATTGCTGCGGCGAGGCTGGTCCTATCTGTGCGACGAGTTCGCGTTGATCGACCCGGTAACGAGCCGGGTCCAGCCCTACCCCAGAGCGCTTTGCATCAAGGAAGGGTCGTTCAGCGTCATAGAGCGGTTGGGCATCCCGCTTTGCCGCAAGACGTCCTACCAAAAGCCGACGAAGGGGCGGGTAGCGTTCCTCAATCCGCTGGACGTCAGGGCGGACGTCGTCGGAAACGCGGCGCCGGTGCGCTGGGTGGTGTTCCCGCGATATGTTCCAGACGCGACGCCCACGCTGCGTCCGATTACCAGATCCCAGGCGGTGTACGACTTGGCCAAACAGTGCTTCACGATCCGCGTGGACCAGAAACGTACGTTGCAATGTCTCGCTCCGATCGTTCGCGGGGCGGAATGCTATCAACTCGTTACAAATGACATCGACGCGACGTGCGATCTTGTGGAATCGTTGCGCGTAGCTCGCGTAGCGCGAAGGGCTGGGTGATCTTCTTTGAACGGCGCTTATACGCATTCCAAAACTTGGGGACCGGAAGTCTCCGACAGGCTTCTCGCGCCGATTCTCCGCGCTGCACATACGAGAGCGGTCACCCTTAAGGCTGAAGAGGTCAACTGGCCCCAGCTGGTAGGCGCCGCGTGCGATGCTTGGTTGGGCGGCATCGTTCTGGAAGCGATTGAGCGCCACGGATGGTCTGTCGAGCTACCTCAGATGCAACAATTAAGGTGGCAGGCGTCGCAGATTCAGCGCGTCAACGGTCGTATTCTGCGGACGCTCTCAACGGCGGCGTTTGAACTCCGCAAGGGCGACGTCGAAGTACTGGCTCTCAAAGGGGCGGCGCTGAATTTGACGCTGTACGAGACTCTCGATCGACGTTCGATGTCCGACTTGGACTTTCTGGTTAGAGAATGTGACCTCGATCGTGCGACGATGCTCCTTGAGCAGGCGGGCTTTCGACGCGGTGCGGAGTTTGTGCGTCATGACTTTTTTCCACAGTACCACTATGCCGTCGAGTACGTGTCGCCGGGTTCCGATGCCGTGCGCATCGATCTCCACGTGCGTCCGTTTCGTCCTCTGCGATACGCGACGATCGATAGCGAATCATTTTGGTCGGGAGCTTGCGTCGTGGACGTCGGCGGGGCGAGCGTACGCGTAGCCGCCGACGAGGAGCAGTTCGTCCATCTCGCAGCCCACAGCGCGTTCCACGGTCACAACCGGATTGTTTGGCTTTACGACCTTTGCCGACTGGTGGATACGGCTGGCCGTGACTTCGACTGGGATCGTGTGGTCACGATTTGTCGGCAGCTTAAGCTCGTGCTGCCTGTCCGACAGGCTTTACAAAAAGTCGAGAATCTGTGGGGCCCGATTGCGCCCGACGACATTCGCAACTCCCTCGCGTCGGTGCGCGTTGGATGGCGAGATAGGCTCTGTCTCGCCCAAACACCGCACGATGCCACCCGGCCGATTCGGCACATCGTTGTCAATCTTTTCTGCATGAGGGGCGTCATCAACCGTTTCGGCTACGTCCTACGCGTTCTGTTGCCGGATCGTGGACACATGGGCGAAGTGTACAGTCGGCGTCACCGCGGTTGGTTGGTCGCGGCGCACGCGCGCCGCGTGCTCTACACACTACTGCGCCCAGCCATACGATCGATCAGGTTGCTCCGACCGAGTGCGTGACTGCCCGCTGACACGTCGCTGCACTCGAGGAGGGTCAGGGATCCGTCTGAATTGACTGGGCGCAGGCGGACTTGCACCCTCGAAATGCGGATACGTATCGATCCGCACAACTAAGTCGGCGCGGCGCTTGGGTTTGAAGCTGTTAGGGCACGTACTTTGTCGGATCGGGCACGCCCGCCTGCGTGAATCCCTCCTTGCGCAGTAGGCAGCTATCGCAGCGGCCGCACGCCAGCCCAGCGTGATCCGGGTCGTAGCAACTGTGCGTCGCGCCGAAGTCGACACCGAGGCTCGCACCTTTGCTGATGATGGCCGCCTTGGACATGTGGATCAGCGGGGCGTGAATGCTTATCGCTTCACCGATCGCACCCGCTCTTGTCGCCAGGTTGGCTAGGGACTGAAAGGCCTTGATGAACTCCGGCCGACAGTCCGGGTATCCTGAGTAGTCGACGGCGTTGACGCCGATAAAGATGTCCGTCGATCCGATCACCTCCGCATAAGCGAGCGCAAAGGATAGGAAGATCGTGTTCCGCGCGGGGACGTAGGTGACGGGAATTCCCTCCGCGATTTCGGCGACGGTACCGGACTTCGGGACGTCGATGGCGTCGGTCAGTGCAGATCCGCCGAAGCATCTCAGATCGATGGACTGAACAATGTGCTGGGCACAGCCCTGGCGTCGTGCGATTGTGGAAGCGGTTTTAAGCTCGATGTGGTGCCTCTGACCGTATGCGAAGGTCAGTGCGTGTGCATCAAATCCGTCCCGTAGCGCGATCGCCAGGACCGTGGCCGAGTCGAGACCTCCCGACAGAAGGACAACAGCCTTCGCCTTACCTTGCTCATCGCTCACTTTCGACGCTTTCCTATCCAACGCGAGCTACCGATTGAGATCCCCACGAAGGGGATTGTTGCTTTCCTCTTCGCCTTTGGCGAAGATAGTATGGGCACTACCGGGCACGCGAAAGCGGTACGCCGATGGTGGACCCAACGGGCCGGCGAACGGTCGCCGGACCGTTGCAAACGAAACGATGGCTGTCGGAGGAATGTTACCATGATCTTTAGCCTCAAAACGCTTATTGGATTTACTGTGGCGTCCGTGACGCTCGCGATCACACTGCCCGCTTACGGAGACGACGATAGCAAGCGTGCGAGCGTTGGCCAACCGGCGCCGCAGTTCAGCCTCAAGGGTGTCGACGGTAAGGAATATAAGTTGGCGGATCTCAAGGGAAAGGTCGTTGTGCTCGAGTGGTCCAACCACCAGTGTCCGGTTTGCAACCGCCACGTTCGGGCGAAGACAGCCGAGAACGTGATGAAGAAGTTCGAAGGCAAGCCGGTGGTGTGGCTGGGGATCGACTCGAGCAAGACGTGCGATCAGAACGCAGAGAAGATCAAGAGTTGGGCCGCCAAGGCGGACATCGGTTATCCGATTCTGCTGGATGCGCCGGGCATAGTCGGCAAGAAATACGGCGCGAAGACCACGCCGCACATGTTCGTGATCGACCAGAAGGGAATCCTCGTGTACATGGGTGCGATGGACGACGATCCGACGGGGACCAGCGAAGTGAAACGTAACTATGTCGAGGAGGCGATTCGCGCTCTCCTTACGGGATCGTCTGTGCCGACGACGAGAACCAAACCGTACGGCTGTTCCGTAAAATATAGATCGTAGCGCGTCGGCGCGACCGGAGGCACGTTTTCGCTCTATACAGGACCGCGCCGGGAGCCGACAAAACTGGAAGAGCGCGCTGTTGGTCGCGGAGGGTGAGCGTGAGGGTGCGTGAACCAGCGACGGGAGTCAAGGCGATCGAAACAACCGCGACGCGAACCGAAGCAACACTCGGTGACTACATCGATCTGGTCCGTCCGCAGCAATGGGTCAAGAACGTCGTTGTCTTCGCAGGCCCAGCCGCAGGACTCAAGCTTGCCTCCGCCGAGGCTTTCCCCGCAGTTACACTGACGTTTATCGCGTTCTGTCTCGCCGCGAGCGCCGGCTACGCGATTAACGACGTCGTGGATCGAACAGCCGACCGTCGCCATCCCAGAAAATCATCGCGTCCGGTCGCCGCAGGTCGGATCGGTGTCTCATCCGCGATTCTGATGGCTGTTATTCTGGCCGGGGCGTCCGGAGTCGCGGCGATTTTTCTCTCTTCCGGCGTGAAGATTGTGCTGGCGGTTTATCTCGCTCTGACGGTGGTCTACTCGCTAACCCTGAAGCGTCGAGTCATTCTGGACGTTCTTGTCATCGCGATGGGCTTCGTTCTTCGAGCGATGGCGGGTTCGTTTGCCGTCGACGTGCCCACGTCGAAGTGGCTCATCGCGTGCGTCTTTACACTGTGCCTTTTCATGGGCTTTGGTAAGCGGCGCTGTGAGATCGTCATGATCGGTGATGCCGACGACGCGGAGAAACACAGAAAAACGCTTGTGCGCTATACGCCCGATCTGTTGAACCATCTGCTAACGGTTTCAGCGGGTATCGCGGTGATCACCTTCCTGTTGTACACGCTCGATACGACCGGTCACCCGGCGCCGTTCCACAAGGAGCAGCTCTTCTATACCTTGCCGCTCGTGATTTACGGCCTTTTTCGCTTTGCTATGCTCACCGAGTCGGGTGTGTATACCGGGCCTACGGAGATTGTTTTGAAAGACCGCGCCATGCTCGCTACGATCGTGCTGTGGGCGCTCATCGCCCTTGTGATCGCGTACCAATCCCACTTGCTCCCCGCAGGCGGGCTCGGGCGAATCTTCGGCGGCACGGCGGGGGCGTAGGAACGAGCGATGGATCGAGCCAAAGTAGCCGTCGTGCGAACGTCGCCGGAAACGGTTCTGGAGGATTACCACCGGTTGATGAACCTGGCGGGTTACCAGGATTGTGTCTCCAAGGAGGTCGACACAGCGCTGAAGGTAAACATCAGTTGGCATTTCTTTTACCCAGCCGCTTCGACAACGCCGTGGCAGCTCGACGGCGTCGTACGAGCGATGAAGCGGGACGGTTACGATCAACGGTTGATTCACGCGTGCCACAATCGAACGGTAGTGATCGACGCGCGTCTCGGCGAAATCGAGAACAAGCAGATCGATGTCGTTAAGGCACACGGGCTGCGGAACATACATCTCTACGATCCCGATGAGGAGTGGGTTTCCATCGAGGACGCGGTTGGCGATCTCGTGGATGACTTCCTCTGTTTGCGCGACGTCTATCCCAAGGGATTCAGCATCCCCAAACGCATGCTGGGCGAGAACATCATTCATCTACCAACCGTCAAGACCCACGTCTTCACGACGATGACCGGGGCTATGAAAAACGCGTTCGGGGGACTGCTCAACGAGCATCGCCATTGGACGCATCCGGTGATCCACGAGACGCTGGTCGATTTACTGATGATCCAGAAGCGCATTCACCGAGGCGTGTTCGCCGTGATGGACGGGACGTTCGCGGGTGACGGTCCCGGACCCAGGTGTATGTTGCCGCACATCAAGAATGTGCTGCTGGCGTCGGCCGATCAGGTTGCCATCGACGCCGTTGCCGCGAAGCTCATGGGCTTCGACCCGCTCAGCGACGTCAAATTCATCCGCCTCGCCCACGAACGCGGGCTCGGTTGCGGGGATCCAGCCGAGATCGAGATCGTTGGTGATCAGGCTGTCGCCGCGGAAAATTGGAACTTCGAGGGCCCGTTTCGCAAGATGACCTTCGCCGCCACGATGCAGCACAAAATCTATTGGGGGAGGCTGAAGGGTTCGGTGGAGTGGTCTCTTCG
>JADFRO010000139.1 GCA_022561255.1 Planctomycetota bacterium
ACGAGGCAAGAAAATCCGCCGCCTTGGAGGAGAGCAAGACGCATGCGGAAAGCGAGCAGGCGAAGGCGCTCCGCGCACGGCTGACAGAGCTGTTGAAGCACAAGAATCTCGGTCTCCACATCTGGAAGAGCATCCTGAAGCCGCACTTCCCGAAGTTTCTTTACTTCGACGAGTACTACCAGATGCGCGGGCACGATAACATAGAGGCACTAAAGAAGAGGAAAGCCGAAAACAAGCTGCAGCCTTCGGACCACCCGTTGCTTGGTCTGATAGAGTTGGCGCGCCTCGATCTCGACAAGCTGCTCGCTTCGACCCGAACCCAGGAATTGAAGAACAAGCTTCAGGGGGCGAGCAACCATCTCAGCGCGCAGATTCTGAAGTATTGGTCGCAGAACAAGCATCTTCGCATGAACTTTGACGTACGGCAGGCGCTCCCCGGTGATCCGGAAGGGATGACGGAGGGCACCAACATCTGGGGCGAGGTGTTCGACTCCAAGCATCTGGTCTCGACGGGGCTTGGGACGCGGTCCGCTGGGTTCGTCTGGTTCTTCTCGTTCCTCGCTTGGTACTCGGCAGAGAAGAAGAGGAATGAGCCGCTAGTGCTACTCCTGGATGAGCCCGGGCACTCACTCCACGGGAAGGCCCAGGAGGACCTTCTTCGCTACTTCGAAGCGGAGGTCGTAACGAACCCAAAGCACCAGCTCCTGTACACGACGCACTCGCCGTTCATGGTGGACTCGCAGCACTTTGATCGGGTCCGCATCGTTCAGGATAGGGGCATCGATGCCGACGACCAGCTCCCCCGGGAAGAGGACGGTACCAAGGTCTTCACTGATGTTCTCGAGGCGGGACCGGACAGCTTGTTCCCGCTGCAAGGAGCGCTCGGCTACGAGATCTATCAGACGCTCTTCATCGGGCCGAACAGCCTCGTGGTCGAGGGCGCCTCCGACCTCTTGTACGTTCAGACCGTCTCGGGAGTCCTTCAAGCCAAGGGCCACGTCGGCCTAGACCGCCGGTGGACCATCACGCCTGTAGGTGGCTCCGACAAAGTGCCGACGTTCGTTGCCCTCATCGGTTCGCAGAAGAATCTCAACATCGCGACGCTGATCGACTTCCACAAAGGCGATCAGCAGATGATCGAGAACTTGTACAAGAAGAAGCTCCTGAAGAAGACCCACGTGCTGACCTTCGCCGATTTCACCGGAAAGACGGAGGCTGACATCGAGGATATGTTTGACGAGGACTTCTACATCCAGCTCGTAAACGACGAGTTCTCCGGTTCGCTCGCTGGCAACTTCAAGGCGACGGATCTCACGAGCCAGGCTCCCCGTATTCTCGTGAGGATCGAGGACTACTTCGGCAAGAACCCTCTGAAGGCAGGAGCGAAGTTCAACCACTACCGGCCGGCTCGGTTCTTCGCAGAGAAGGTGTCGACCTTGCCGATTTCTGCGTTCACACTGGACAACTTCGAGGCGGCTTTCAAGGCCGTCAATGCCCTGCTTGTGTCGAATGGGGAAGACGAGCCAACAATTCGCGCATCCGAGACTATGCTTGCATCGGTCACCTTCCCGTAGCGATCGCCCCAAAACACGTCAGCCAGCGGCATTGCAACCTCGGCCGCGGCGTCGATCGCTCGCTTGAACGCCGCGTCGAGCGACACGCATGTCGGGCTTACCGAGTGCGGGAACGTGAGCTGGCGAGTACCACAATCACACACTCGCACAGCACGGATAGCTCGTCATCGCCGTAGGGGTAATCGTCGTCCAGGCGATCACCTCCGCCGTCCGCGATCGATAGGCAATCAACGAGTCGCCACCGCTGCGCCTGCTTCAAGATCGTTGCCTGCACCTGCCATCCACGACAGAGCAGCCAAGCGCGTAAATGGGACTCAATCAGCTCCTGGGCCATGGCGGTGTCCATCGCCAGATAGTCGTCGTCATCTGAACCGTTCGGTACGAGGCACCAGAGCGGACCGTCCTCGGCGACGTCATCGTCGAGGTAGACGAGTGCGTCGCGCTGGCCGGGGGAATCCGATGAGTCCCACTCGGCAGAACCTGTGATCGCCAGGGCGTCGGAGCTGATCTCGAAAAGTTCGGTTGCTGTCATCACGGCGTTCCGGTTGTAGCGGGCCAATGGTTGGAGCCGCTTCATTCTACACGACGGTATAATGAAGGACAGGATGGCGAAGCTCGACAGAACTCTTCCTGGAAGCCCGAGGATGAGTGCGACCTCGACACCATGATTCCGAGTGTCTGCAACCTTGCCTGATCAAAACCCGACCAGGTGAGCACTGCCTTCCACCCGCGAGAGTGTTTTCCTCAGACCCCGTCCGAACCCAGCGCGAGTGGCGAGAACTCGCGCACAAAAGTGCAGAATGTCTTGGTGGACAGCACCGCTCGATCTCGACGTTGGAAAGACACGCGGACACGGCAACCTCCCGATCCTACGACGTGGTGCGGAACCCAATACCCTACCACGCGCGGACTGCGGGTCAATCCACGCCTTTCTGCGCATCGCGCGACGGCGCTCGATTCCCGTAGGGAAGCGCTCCCGACAACGCAGGCATACTGAAGGTTGCGAACTTGAGTCTCGACGGTTCCAGACGTGTTGGTTGGCTTGTTTTGTACGTCACCGTTTGACGAGCGTAAGCAACATGACGACCGGCGTCTTCGCGGCGATGCTGTGCGGCAAGTTCGGTGGCATGTGAACCCACGTTCCGGCTCGCGCGTCTATTTGCTGATCCCCCAGGGTCAGACGCGCCTCGCCGCGCACGAAATAGAGGACAGCCGGCGTCGCGGCTGTGTGCTCTGACAGTTCTTCCCCAGCCGCGAAACCGAACCACACCGTCTTGGTGCTATCGTCGTTTTGAAGCGTTCGCGTCAAGATGCCGTGAGCCGGAATCTCCTGATGGTCAGCCACATCGGCCAAATAGATGAATTTCTCGTTCATGGTTGCTCCGCCTTTACGCCAACGAGCATGATGGCGCTTAGATTGCGGCCAAATTTCCTGAATACCCCGCGCATTGCGCGTACACGTTGCCGCGCCTCACGATCCATCAAGAGGTTCCGCGCGAAACGCAAGGTTCCCAGTAGGCCTTCGTCTGAGATCATACGTCTGGGCTCAAGCAAGTGCATCGGCGCGGTCGCGCTGTCGCCTATTACGAACCCTTGCGACGTCAACAACTCCTTCCAGCCCGACGTCGTCAGAAGCTGTGCACCGTGACGAATAGCCATCGCCATCTGTTTGGAAATCTCTTTCCTTGTCTTGTCGTCGATGTCGTCAGGCGTCAGGCAAAGCTCGTGGATGCCGTACCGCCCGGCCAATTTGAGAAGTCGGTAGGCCTCGCGGACGATTGCGATCTTGCTGTCGGGAGGCTGCATCGAGAGCATCGCCTCGCCATAGACGACGTCATACGCTTCGTCGTTAAGCCCGGTGTCTTCGGCCGTACCGATGACGCATTGTTGAGCCGCGCCCACGAGTTGGCGCCGGACAATGTTTGCGGCTTGCGGGTCTCGCTCGACGGCTGTGTATGAAGCGGGACCGCGCGCGATGGTGAGCTTCGCCGTCACGCCGAGTCCAGGAGCAAATTCGACGACGTCATCGTTGGGCCCAACGTCCAGAGCGCGCATGAGTTTCCGAGTGAGCTCCATGCCGCCGGGTCGCAGTACGCGCTTTCCCAGCTTCGCTAGCAGCCAATGGCCGGGCGTTTCGGATGTTGCAAGTGCGCTTGGGCGTGTCTCATGCATGTTCGATCATCCCGTGTTCGATCATCCGTTGTACTTTCGGCCACTGCGCCGAAGAGCCTGTTTGAAACGCCTCTTAACAGAGCCGCGCCCGTGAGGAAGCGGGCCGTTTCGCAAAGGCACCGATCCGTCTCGCCGGCGAAAACCGCTCCGTCACGGTCGCGGCTCGGTTCAGCCCCACCCTTTGGTCGACGCGCCCACCGTCGCAGCTCGGTTTGTCATGACCCTTCTCGTAGATCCGCTAGAAGCCTCACTTGGCACGTTCGGGGCCAGGGACTTCCCAGGGTTGCGCGGGATTGCAGGCGGTGGGTCGCAAATACCGTTGGCAGGCAAAGGGGCGGCTTATCGGCCGGGTGTAGGGAGTACGACCCATCGACGTGGTTTTTCATTTCGTGATCTCACGGAAAGTCACTATATTGGGAATCTGAGCGTCGACTTCTCTTCTCGTCCCCGGTCGGGCGGGAGGATAAGAGGCGTTTGTGATAGAGGGCGACACATGTCGTTGTTCAGTGAGCATCGTCTGAAACGCTGTCGGATTCGGCTGCATTCCGGACGAAGGTGTGTGTTGGTGGCGTTTGTCTTGGGCTTGGGCACTGCACAGTCACTGGCCCAATGCACGGAACAACAGAAGCTAACCGCCTCCGGCGCTAACGCGGGGGACTGGTTTGGATTTAGCGTCTCCGTCAGTGGGAACACGGTCTTGGTGGGAGCGCAGGGTTTTGATTGCGGCGCGCGCCTCGGCTGCGGCGCAGCGTAGGTTTATCGCTTCGACGGAAATCATTGGACTTAGGAGCAGAGGCTGCGCGGCTTCGACGTACTGATGGTATCGGTACCGGCTGCGGTTCGGCGTATGTGTTCCGCTTTAACGGAACATCTTGGGTCGAGAGGCAGAGGCTGACCGCCACTGATCCTCGCGTGGGTGATGCCTTCGGGTTTTCCGCCTCCGTGAGTGGGAACACAGTTGTGGTGGGGGCACGTAACGCCGACTGCGTTGCGGGCGGTCTTTGCGGGGCGGCTTACGTGTTCTCGTGCGCGACGGACGCGCATATGGACATCAAACCGGGTGGCTGTCCGAATCCGGTGAATCCTAAGAGCAACGGTGTGGTGCCCGTCGCCCTCGCCGGCAGCGACGTGTTCGATGTAAACGATGTCGATGTAAGTTCCCTTGTCCTTGGCCGCAGCGATGGCGTCGGATCGCAGATCACTCCCGCAACCAAGAATAACGGGCGCCTTCATGCGTCGATTGAGGACGTTGCAACGCCTCTTGAGGGAACGGATTGCGATTGCCATGAACGCGGCGGCGATGGCATTGACGATTTGATGATCAAGTTCTCGACGCCTGAGATGAGTCGCGCGTTCGAGTTGGATGCGTTGCGACCCGGCTCGACCGTCGAACTTGTACTGCGCGGGTCTTTGCAAGATGGAACGACGTTCGTGGCGACGGATTGCATCGTGATTCCGGGAACCGACCGCGATTCGAGCAGTCTACGCGGCAAGGACAAGTCGAAGTAGCCACCCTTCCCGGTTCGGTATCAGCGTGCCACACACGGCGACGCGCTTCGGATGTGCGAGTGAACTGGCCGGCTGACCCAGCTACCACTTCATCACGGAAATCGTGCCGTCCAAATCGAAGTCAACGATCCCGGCGTCGTGCGCGACCTTGACACCCACACAGAGCATGACGACTTACAGCCCGAATAGTCCTTACTAAGGTGGCCTGGACTTCCTGTCCGATAGGAAGCGTGAACCGCTGACGTAGTACCGGGAAGCCACCCGACTTGCCTGAAACAGTGAATAGGCTGTAGCATGAGTTCGCCCCGCGGCAGGCCGTCAGGGCGAACCCAATAACGGCTCGTTGGCCCAAGATCGACAAAGCATGGAAAGGTGAACATGCCGGACACGCCCGACAACGGAGACACCCACAACCAGAAGCAAGGTCGTAAGAGTCGGCGGGGCGGCGGTAAGCTGCCCGTGTTCCGGTTCGTCCTCGTGATGGTGATCCTGCTGATCGCCTTCAACGTGTTCTTTTACGGATGGTTCTCCAAAAGCGATATCTTCGATGGTTACCTCTCAATAAACGCCGACGTCTCCGCGGTGATTTTGGGGTTCTTGGGCGAGCGAGGCGTCACGGTCGAGGACTCGGTCATCATGTCGCCCAGGTTCTCACTCGGAATCAAACGCGGCTGCGACGCGATTCAACCGGCTGTCTTCTTCGCTTTTTTTGTGGCCGCATCGCCCGTCCGGGCGTCGCGCCGGCGGAAGGCGAAAGCGATCGCCATTGGCATCGCGCTGATACTGCTCATCAACCTTGTCCGCCTCGTCAGCCTCTTCTACGTCGGCATCTTATGGAAAAGTGCCTTCGAGTGGGTTCACATCGAGTTCTGGCAGATGGTTTTCATCGCCCTTCCGATCGTCTTTTGGCTCGTTTGGGCGCGGAGGCAGCAACTGAAGGATTCGGTGAGGGCAGATGCATCCGACTAAGCCCATCGTGCGTGCGGTCGTTAAATTCGCAATCATATTCGGATTGTTGTCCGTTCCCTGGCCCGGGTTCCAGGAGGCATATTCCAAGGCATTTCGCTGGGCGGGCGAGGCGGCCTTCAAAGATTTCGGACCCCGAGGTGTCGTCCGGTTCCTGCCCCTCGACAAGCCGAACCGAACCGCCGACACGGAGATTACAACGGGTGTCAAAGGCGAGCGGAGGATTGGCTTTAGCGACATCAGTCCGCGGCTGCTCGGGTACCTGCCGTGCATTGAGGTGATTGCGCTGATTCTTGCGTCGTCCGTCGCGTGGCGGAGGCGACTGATCTCACTGTGTGTTGGGGTCGCGCTCATTCATGCGTTTATCTACCTACGCCTAGCGCTGCTAATCTTTATCTGGTATTGTAATGAGACTCCCTGGCAGCAGTACCACCCGGGACCAAACACCCTCACGGTCCTCAAGCACATCAACGAAGTGGTCAATATTTCGCTGACCGCCAGCTTTGTGGTTCCCGTGTTGATCTGGATTGCGGTTACATTCCGCTACAGCGATTGGGAGCGAATCCTTCGCCCAGAGCAACATTAGAGCCGTTTCATTGATTATGTGGCGGTTCGATGAACCCGCCGATGTCCAAATATCCCCTGAGCCGCGTGGCTTTAGCCCGCGCGGGGCCACGGACGCTGACCAACGCCCGCTACACGAAAGATGAAACCGCTCCAACGCCCATCTCCAAGCGGAGAGCAAACCACCGAGACCCAATTGGCCTCTGCATCGCGGCAACCCCCTCGCGTTAAGCACGCCGAAGCATCGAAGCATCGATTTGTAAAAAAGGAGTCGGGCCCGGATGGCACCGACAACTTTCGCCGTCGGCAACCATCCGAGCCCGCTCGGAAAAACTCTCTGCTTCACCTGCGGATCGTATCCGCCCATGCCGCAGTTTCATTCACTTACGCAGTTGCAGCTCGCTTACGACCGAACATCACCGTACCAGCCACAAGACCGATCAGCACCATCACAACCAGACCCCACTCGGAGATGGCCGGGACGATGTCCGACGGGGTTTTGCAGTCGGCGGTGCAGTCACAGTCGGCAGGTCGGCAGCCAGCCTCTCCATTTTCCGCGCCGAGGTCGCACTGCTCGCCGTCTTCCTTGATACCGTTTCCACAAATCGCGTCGGGGCAGGTGCACTCACTCGTGCAAAGCGTAGGACACGCAACGGCGTCGTCACCGTCGCATTCCTCGCCCACAACCGGGGCCCAGATACCGTCGCC
>JADFRO010000140.1 GCA_022561255.1 Planctomycetota bacterium
GTGACGCGAGCCGAGTCCCTGAGGAAGTGGGTCGCCGGTGATCGCGGGGCGAAGGGTCGCGCAGGCGGCTGTGATCACGCCGTTGCCCTTTACGATGAACGCCCCGTCCATCTTGGCGAGTTCCTTGACGGTATCGGAGATCGAATCATCGAGCATGTTGCGCTCTTTTTCGGTGTAACCCCGAAACGGATTGATCCGTCCTTCGTGGCTATACTTTTGTACTTCGCGGTGATCGCCGAGTACGAACAGTGCGCCGACGGGTTTGCCCTCGCGCCCTTCGTGAGCGAGTTCGAGTGCAAGGCGGAGAACCCTCTCGAAGACGGGGCGGCGGATGTGTTCCATGAGCTTGGGCTGTCCAACCGACTGGAACAGTTCGTATTCGTCGCCGACGCGCATGGATACCATGGTGTCAATCGTTCGACCGACGACGCCGGTCAGAAACACGAAGACGTCGCCGGCTTTGAGAAGCTGCTGGGAAAACGCGATCAGGGTAGCCATTTTGATTTGCGCCATGCGCGTCAAGTCAAACGGTGGTACGGACATGACGGTGACGGAGATGTCGCGGGCGCGCTGCTCGTCTTCGGGTGTGCGGCAGACGACGATCAGCTTGGTAGGCGGCTGCACAATCTTTCGCAAAGCGGGTAAGTCTCGCACGGCGTCGGCGTAGGCGAACAGGACGCGGGCGGAGACGACCTTGGCCACTTCGGCAGCGGCGATGATGATCGGTTTGGCGAAGTCGGTGTTAGTCTTTGCCATCACGTGGTCTCGTATCCGCGTTGCTGCCCGTCACAACGGGCATCTTAGAGTTTACAGCGGCTCGCGCCGCCTCGGAACTGCCTTCCGCTGGTCACGCCGGCGCACTATACTGATCGGCATGTCGTGTCACAAACTTACAGCACTGACGGTGGTTGTTGGTGTGATCTGCGGATGCTTCGTTGCGACCGAGGCGGCTGCGAAGCCGAGCGGACCCTCCGCTCCAGCTATTAGCGAAACTCATCGCGCCTTTTTATCTCGTATGGCTCGCCGAACCGTTCGGGACGTCGCGCTGGGACGCGAGCGCTACAAGCCCCAGTATGTCCCTCGTTCCATCGAAAATGTAACGGGTGAAGTCATCGTTCGACTTTGGGAGGAGGGCTACCTTCGCGCCACGGGCGTGGGTCAATCGGGTCCGGTGGCCAAGGCGACGCGTGACGCTGCATACTCGGCCGCGCTCATCGCCAGGGAAAGCCTGCAAGCTCAGGCGGGACGAGCGAATGAGGTCTTGATCGAGATCGAAGTGATCGGGCCCGGTGAAATGATGCCGGTGGTGGGGGATTGGACGCGGCCCGGCGCGCTCGACGCTTTCATCGAATTCGGTGTTCACGGGGTGGTCTTACTCGGTCCCAAGAAGCGCCGGCGCATCTGCGCGTCGGAGATGATCGGCGCGGACATGCCGTTGTCCGATGTGCTCACGGGACTGGCTCAGGGATCCCAGCTCGATTCCAGCCAATTGGGTAAGTACCGTTTGCTTCGTTTTCGTACCGCTCGCTGGTATGAAGAACGGTCGAGTGCTGCGGTAGTGTCACTGCAGCGCGGGATGACGTTGGTACCGCCGGAGGCTGTCCGTCCGCGGTTGGTGGATGCGGCGATCTCGCGTATCGCGGAGTATATGGTCTACCGTCAGTTGCCTACGGGTCTGTTTACGTACGAGTTTTCCCCGGGTTTGGATCGGTTCAGCGAGTCGAACAGTCTGGTGCGTCAGGTGGGTGCCGCGATCGCAGTTTCCGCCCATGCCAAGTACACGGGGAAGAGTGCGTCGCGTGCCGCGTCTGACCTCGCGGTGGCTTATCATTTGAAAGGGTTGACGCCCATCTCGAGCGCGGAGAACGCGGCTTTCATCGCTACGGCTGACGATCAGAACAAATTGGGTGTGACCGCGCTGCTCTGCATTGCACTGTCCGAGCATCCCGACGCTCGGTCCTACGTCGATGTTCGAGAGAGGCTTGTGAATGCAATGTTGTGGCTCCAGCGACCGTCGGGTTTGTTTGTGACGGCTTTCCCACCGGCGGTGGAGATCAAGGGTCAGGAGTATTTTCCCGGTGAGGCGTTGTTCGCTTTGGCGCGTGAATACGCGCGTGATCCTTCGGCCAAGATTCTCGACGCGTTCGATCGTTCGATCAGTTTCTATCGAGACTACTTTCGCGCTGGACGAACGCCGGCGTTCGTTCCCTGGCAGATTCAGGCGTTTGCGCTGATGGCGCATCAGACGAAGCGTCGCGATTTTGTTGACTACGTTTTTGAGCTTACGGATTGGCTGGCAGCGAAGCAACTGACCCCGTCCAACTGTGACTGGCCGGAGATGTACGGCGGCGTTGCGGCTCATCGAACCGGTCGTGCGGGCGCGTCAACGGCGTCTTACTTGGAGGGCTTCACGGACGCGCTGGGTGTGGCTCGGGCGTTCGGTGACTCCGAGCGGGTTCGACGATATGAGACGGTCGTTCGCCTGGCGACACGGTTTGTCATGCAGCTGGAGGTACGCCGCGAGGAGGCCCGTTTCATGCGGAGTCCGCAGGACGCGGTGGGCGGAATCCGCACGTCCCCAGCACTGAGTCGTCTTCGCATCGACCACTGCCAGCACGCTCTGATCGCTCTGATCAAGGCGAGAAAGATTCTTTTCGGCGACAAGGAATGACGGCCACGTGACCCAACAACCCGTCGACGAAGGGCGCCGAGCCTTTTCTCTCTTGAATTACCGATTGGTTGGACTGTGTGGCATCGTGGTTGTCGGCGGCGTGGGAGCGACGTCGCTTTCGGCACTCGTGGTCGCGCTCGCTGACGCGTTGGATGCAGCGGTGATTCTCATTCCGGCGATCTTGGCCGGTCGTGCACTGTTGCCGGCGTTGGGTTTGCCTCCGATGCCACGGAGATGGCAGTGGCTGATCGGCGCGGCCTTGGGGATCGGCTTCCTTTCATCGCTCGTTCTCCTCGCCGGTGTGTTTGGGGCGTTGAACCGCTCGTTAGCCATTGGCGTTCTCGTTGCGTTGGCAGTGATCGGGTTCGCGCGGATAGCGGCGAGCGGCAGGGCGGGCGTCGCGTGCGAGCTTGACCAAGTCCCGTCTGTCGGCACTCCAGAAGAATCGCGTGCGTGGTCGTATCTGTGGTTGCTTGCGTGTCCTTTTCTTGTGCTTGCGATTCTGGCCGCTGTAAACCCGCCGGGGCTTATCTGGTCCGAGGAAGCGTGGGGCTACGACGTATTGGAGTATCACCTCCAACTACCGAAGGAATACTTGACGACGGGTCACATCGGATACGTCGCGCACAACGTCTACGCCAACTTTCCGTCGAACGTCGAAATGATTTATTTGGTTGGAATGCTCGTCCACGGCGATGTGGAGACATTCGGCACGGTCGCGAACATGATTCATCTCGCCTTCGCCGTGCTCACGGTTTTGTCTGCCTGGGCGATTGGGCGAGACATGTCTCCGAAAGCGGGTGTGATCACCGGTGTCGCGGCGGCAACGACCGGATGGCTCGTCTACTTGAGCGGTCTCGCCTACGTTGAGAACGGATTGCTCTTTTTTGGAATGACCGCCGCGGGCGCGCTACTTCGCGCGTTTCGAGCCGAAGTCGGCCAAGACGGCGACAACGCTGACGCCTCGCGCGTTTGTCACCGGCGAAAATGGCTGGGCGTGTCCGGAGCGCTGAGCGGATTGGCGCTGGGTTGCAAGTACACAGCCGGCCCGATGATCGTACTCCCACTCGCGATCTGCTCGGTGCTTCTACCGGGGCGGGGAATTCGAGGTCGCCTGGCGGACGTGTTGGTTTTCTCATTGGCTTCGCTTGCAACGATGTCGCCGTGGCTCGTAAAGAATGTGGCCTACACAGGGAACCCCGTGTTTCCCCTCGCAAACAGCATCTTTCAGGCGGCGCCGCCGGGATGGGGCGCGGACGAAACGGCACGCTGGGATGACGGACATTCGCCCTCCGCCGGGCAGCGGTCGTTGGGAGTCAAAGTCGCAGCGCTGTGGAAGCACGTGGTGGGTGACGCCGATCAACGGTTTGGCCCGACCCTACTGGCGCTACCGTTGCTCGGTTTGGTATGGCGACAGCGCAGCCGAGTTGACTTGATTCTGTGTTTGGTTCTGGTCGTGCAATTATGCACGTGGCTGTTTGCGACGCATTTGTACTCACGTTTCCTGGTTCCGGTAGTGATCCCGCTATCGATTTTGGCCGGTCGATCGCTGCGTGTCGAATCAATCGCCCGGCGTTACAGTGTAGTGATCGTGCTCATCGTCGGGGCGATCTGGAGTTTCTCGTTCGGCGTACGCTTACACATTCGAGAAACGGTCGGGGCGGTCTCCGCATCGCTCTTCACAAGCGGATCACTTCCGGGTTACGAGTACCTCGGCGTGATCAACGAGGAGTTGGGCGCCGATGCCAAGATTCTTCTGATCGGCGATGCAAGGCCCTTCTATATCAAACGCGACGTCGCCTACTGCGTCACGTTCAATCGAAATCCATTTTTTGAGGCCGTCGACGGCGCCCGGAATTCTGGCCAGGTCGCCGATTGGTTGCGCCGGCAGGGTTTCACGCACGTTTTGATTCACTGGAGCGAGGTGAAGCGGCTTGCCGCAACATATGGTTTCTCGCCACCGATGCGTGTCGGCCGATTGCGGTATCTGTTCGGTGCACTGGAACGTGAAGGGCTGACGCGGGTGCAGGAGTTCGTCCATCCCGACGGCACGGCCCTGGGCCCCTACATCTCATTGTACGAGCTTCTGGGCAGCCCGTAGGGGGACCGGAGCACGCCGGGAACAAAGCACGGGTGGGTTCAGATCCGACGCATGCGCCGGGCGGTTGGCGCGTTTTGCTATGGACAGCCGGTCGTGTCAACGAACGAGAAGGCGAAACCTTTAACCGCGTCGACCGCGACTGTCAGGTCGGCGACGTTCGGTTTGGTGGATGGAACGAGCAGGGCGGGGTGAAGCTGGGCTCTGGTGGACGAAATGGCCGTTGCCAGCTCCTTGATCTTCTCGACGACGGCAATGAGATCTCTCGCGTCGGGCTGCTTGAGATTGCCCGTCGCGGGCTCCTGAAAATCAGGAATGACGTCGCCCCAGCGAGACGTCTCGATTTGTAACGTGGGCGAAAAGTTGTCGGGATTGTCTCGCTCGCACTCTATCTCAACGACGTCGACGGCATAGATGCTGCTGGGGACGATTTGGCGTCCATACACGTGCAAAAGCGGTATGTCGCCCCAATCCATGAAGTTCGGCTCGCACACCAACGGCGCCGCGTGAAACTGCGTACCGAGCGGTTCGGAATCCACGAACACCTCAGGCGTACCGACCCACATCGTTGTCCCTTCAAGTTCCGCAAAACTCGGTGCGGGTGCGCTGTCGGAATTCGGCGGGTCTGGATGATGGAGCGATGTCAGGTCGACACGAATCGCGACGTTCCGCCCGGCGTTGCCAGGGACGAGCGAAATGTAGCGGTTTTTCCTAACCGGATCGGGCTCGGCGAGCGGTTGCTCGGGTGGTTCGCAGGTGGGGAGCACGATGTCCAAATCGAGCGTATAATCTCCGCCCCAACCCTTGGACTTTTCCGCATGAATGATGTAGGCGCCGCTCGCTACGTCGGCGGAGACGGTCTTTATGCTCGAAAGACCGAGCGAACTACTGATGACCGAGCCGCCGGAATCGCGGAGCCACAGATCAAGATCCATGTCGGCGGTGCTGGACGTGGTGGTGACGGTGATCGTTGTTCCGTCGGGTACGGTTACTTGGAAGTAGTCGTCGAAGTCGACGAGTCGAAGCTCGTAAAACCCGTCGTTGAGGGGGGCGGCCTGTGCGATGGAGTCGTTGTCCTCGAAGGCGTCGTCCGGCGTCACCGATGTGAGGAAGGACGAAATGAGCGGGAATGTGAAGCTGAACCTTCCGAACAGGTTGTTGTAGTCCGACGGATTGTCGCATCCGGGCTCGGTGCCCTGGAAGAAGCAGACGCCGAACAGTTGGCCGACGACCTCAAAGTTTTCGTTGAACAGGGGGGATCCGCTCGAACCGGGTTCGGTTGTACCAACGTCCCAGTCGTTGTAGAGGTAGCGCGTCAGCGGCAAGCTTCCGCATATGGGTTGTTGTTGCGTCACGTGTCCCACGCTGTAGCGTTTGTAACTACCGCCTGGATGATGGATGCCGATGACCGTTTGGTTGTTGTTGGGTGAGTCGGTCGTCCAGGCGGCAAAACCCTGCTCATCGGACGGATCGTTCTCGAAACGAAGGAGTGTAGAGTCGTTGCCACCCAGAAAGCGGCTTGAAGTCGCCAGCAGTATCGCCCGGTTGGATCGTGGGCGCGTCGACAGCGACGGAAGCGACCCGCCGCACGACGTCGTTTGATAGAACCAATACGCGGTGACCGACGTAGCCACAGTCTGCGAATCGATGCAATGGTTCGCCGTTAGGAAATAGCCGGCGAACGTATTGTCGTCTACGTCGTTGAGAAGCGCACCCGAGCACACAAAGGTACCAACGCCCGGGACCGAAAAGATGATGCGTGCGACTGCGTCTCGTGCGTTGAAATCGAGCCCGCCGAGACAATTAACGTCTTGCTGGCAGGGAAGCAAGGCGGCGGCGGTGATGGATTCGTCTTCGACCGCGCCAAGCGGTTGCGTCTTAAAGCCGCGATAGATGTGCGCTACTTTGTCGATCTCGATCCGCGGGATCCCTGTGTTTCCGCCGGGATCCTGGTATTCAATAAGGACTTCCGCTCCGGAAGTTGCCATCGCCCAAAACGCCCCGCGTTGCGTGGGATCATTGCCCTCCAGAAGTGTCGTAGGTGTGCCCGCTTCTCCGCCGAGCACGACCCGCGCATCGCGCGGAAGATCGAACTTCGAGAAGTGCACGCGGACGGCCTCGGCGTCCGGCAGTTCCAGTTTGATCGACCAGACCGCGGTGCCGTCGGCGAGTTTGCTCCACGCCCCGGTGTTGGCGACGTTGATCGGTCCGCCGGGAACGTCACGATGGACGCCGATTCGCATCGGTACGCCCACTTGAGAGGCCCGCTGACGATCGACACGCGCCAGCTCGGCGCGGTCGAGGTCGGTCCAGCGCAGCGTACGCCTCGTGCCGATACGTTTTTGCCCGCCGCGATTGGGGCCAAGTAGCAGGACTCCCACGTCGCGCCGCGCCCGCTTCGGAGCAACGTCCGCGCCTACGGAAAAACCGCCGTCGCCGGCCAGGAGTTCCAGGGGCCCCCAAGCCCACGCGGCGACCACAGCGAGTCGCATCAATCTTGACTTACCGATTCGTCTCAAGTCCACTCTCTTTTGCGCTTGCGCGTTCCACGGCGTTTAGCAGGCTCTCCCCCGGTTTGCTTGCGTGGGGCACCTGGTCGCACCCCTTCTGGTCGTTCACGCCGCTGGAGGCTCGCAACCGTGCGGTGGTGCGGGCGCACATTCCCTACGACGACCGGTCCGGACGATGGTACCAGTGCGGCCGGCACATTTC
>JADFRO010000141.1 GCA_022561255.1 Planctomycetota bacterium
GCTTCTTCTCGCCGGCGATCTTCTTGGTCGCCTCGTTGGCACGCCCCAGTAGCGCTCTTGCCTGTTTGTCCTGCGCCGCCGGAAGCGGCTCCTTGGAGTTGCGGAGAGGAGCGAGGACGTCGCGAATCTGTTGGACGAGTTTTTCGACGCGCTCGATACGCTGCTCGATTAACGCTAGATCCCGTACGACGTCGGGGTGAGCGCCCACGACGATTCGCGTTGGGATGTTGCGTTGGCTTCCGACGTGGGCGAGGTTGACGTGATCCGTCGCGAAGACCGTCCCGCCGACAATACTTGCGCTGCCCGCGATCAAGCTTCCACCGACGCAAAGGTGAGAATTCATCGACTGCTTGCTAACCTTCACATCCCCCGAGGCGATGAGGTGGGCGTCGATGCAAAACTTGAAGGTGATGCTTCCGCCGGCGGTCACCAACCCGAATCCACGTCCGACGATCCCACGCGAGACCGTTACGTCACCGCCAGCCGATACGCGGGCCCCCTCGATGGACATGGCCACAGTGACCCCACATAACGACTTGACCTCGAATCGATCGGGGATCCCTCCGTTGATGTGTACGGCGATCTTGGAGTCGATGTTTCCCGTTTCAAACCCGACGTCGCCCTTGATGACGAGCGTCTCATCGATGCTCAATGTATTGTTTCTCTCGATGACTTTCCCGTCAACGCAGGCAATGATGGTGTCGGGGTCGTCGTCGTCTCGCCGGACGGTGTTGTCTAGTTTAACAGCGACGGGTACGTGTTTCGCGGTGACGACTTCCCCCTCTACGTCGCGCCCGTCTTTAGGCGGAACGATCGGAGTGATCGTTCCGATCGGCGAATCCTTCTCGATGGTGATGATGCTGTTGAGTGTGTAGAAGTCGATCGGCGCGTCGGAGAGCCAATCTGCGGCGGTTTCTTCGAACGCGGGATTCAAGACGAAGATCTCATCGCGGCCTTCGGGAGGCGTGCCCTCGGCTACGATAAAGGATTCCGGCGTTTCGTCACCCGCCGCCAGCGTTACGAATTCTTCGGCTCGCTCGCGTACTTGATCGTGAATCAACACGCCTGCCGTCTGCAGCGCTTCCACGATTTCCGTTACCACCAACGGAGACTTGCTATCGCCCGGCCTCAGCAAGACTGAGGCGGTCATACGATCATCGCTGATCGTTACGCCGATGCGGGAACTCGTTGCTGGCGATGCTGACGGCATACCGTTCTCCGGTTGGACACTCCGCAACCCAGTGGCAGCGTGTCCTCTGACGTTTCCCGACCGCGCCTTGAAACCCGCTACGAAGAAATGAGGATCCGAAATGGACCGGACGTTCACCCCGCGCAGCTTGCATCAGGGATATCGATCGAATCGAAGCGTCTCTTCACTCACGGCCACGCCCGATAACGGGGGCTCCTGCACCCGCCGCGTTTCGCGTGGGCGGATCGACAATCCACGGTTGGGCTTCCGCTTAGTCAATCGCGCGTGCGCAGCTGAGGGGCGTACAGCCGCGTGCGGAGAGGCGATGTGGCCCGGCGGTGCGGAGAAGTCCCTACCTCGGCGAGTACATCGTCACCGAGGCTCGCGGCCTGGATGTTGGCCAGGTGACGCGCGTCGGAAAGGCAGGCGGACTCGAGGCTGACTGCGCGACGGGATCTTCCGTTAGGTCGTCGAGTAGCTGGATGAGGACGAAAGGATCGTAGGGTTTGGCCAGAAAGAAATCCCCGCCAGCGAAATCCACCATGTGCGCAGGGTAAACACCTGCCACGTCATCATTGGGCGGTGTTAGCAGAATGATGGTCATTTCCTCGCATAGCAGATCGCTGCGAAGCTTTTCGCACACTTCGTAGCCGTCCATGTCGACGAGTTCCACGTCGAGGATCAAGATGTCGGGCGGATCGATTTCGCAGTGTTGTAGGACTTCGTCGCCGGACGCGACTGTGTTTACACGATACTGCGCGTCGTGAAGGCGCTGTTCCATAGTGCGGCAGCTTCGTGCATCGCCATCCGCGATAAGGATCAACTTGGGCGTGTGGTGCAAGGCTTCTCCTCCCATGAACGGCGGGCCGGCGTAGATGTCGCCGATCCTGCTTTCTTTCCCGTGCGGTTCCCACCGTACTCCCCTCCGGAGACGATGAGCCCTGAGACAAAGCGTCAGTTCCAAGTCTAGGATACGACTGCACCGAGCGTCAAAGGAGAGGACCGAGGACTTCGGCGATACCGCGGAGTCAGTAGCGGTACGCGTCGTGGTTGTGGTGGCTCGCGGTTGGCGGGCCTATAATGTCCGTTGCGAGACCGTCTCATCGGTCTCGTATCGTTCACGCCCGGGTCACGTGGCAACTTGGGTAAGAGGTTAGACAAGCGACCGAAAACGCGTCGCCGGTGGAAGGACGTCACATGTCCGAATTCGTTACGCTTAGCGTCGACGATCAGGTGGCCAGGGTCACGCTGGATCGGCCGTCGCTGCACAACGCGTTCAACGAAAAGGTGATGGCAGAACTGATCGACTCGTTCGCCAAGCTCGGGCGGATGGATTCGGTGCGCGTGGTTGTGCTCGCCTCGACGGGCAAGACCTTCTGCGCCGGTGCGGACATCCACTGGATGAAGCGCATGGTGGACTTTTCGTTCGACGACAACGTGTCGGACGCGACTGTCCTGGCGAAGATGTTGCGAGGCATCCGCGATTGCTCCAAGCCGGTCATCGCACGCATTCACGGGGCGACCATCGGTGGCGGCGTGGGGTTGATCGCCGCCTGTGACCTGGCCGTCGCCGTTGAGTCAGCCTTTTTTTCGCTCAGCGAGGTCAAGCTCGGCATCGTGCCCGCCGTGATCTCGCCTTTTGTGATGGAGAAGATCGGCCCCGGTGCCGCCAGACGATACGCGCTGACGGCGGAGCGATTCTCGGCTGCGGAGGCTCATCGCATCGGTCTGATCTCTCACGTGGTCGACGACGCCGACGCCATGGACGGCTGGATCGCCGAGATGTGCGACCTGCTCAAGGCGAACGGCCCGCTGGCGTTGGCGGCCTGCAAAAGCATTCTAACCGAGGTCGCCGGTGTTCACTGGGATCAGGTGCAGGCGCGGACGGCTGAGCGGATCGCGGAGATTCGGGTGTCGCCTGAGGGTCAGGAAGGGCTCAAGGCGTTTCTGGAAAAACGCCCACCGCGGTGGCAGGCAGACCAGTAACAGTGCTCGACGGTTGGGCTGAACAGAGCTGCGACTGTGAGGGAGCGGTCCGACGCCCCGCGCTGACTTCCGATTGTTCGCTCCCTCACGGTCGCGGCTCGGAAAGGCTCCAGGTGACGCGTACGAGAACGCTAGGTGGTTCGCGCCGCGTCGCGGGCTTCAGCGAGCACGGCTAAGCCGCGGTGGAGCACGCGGACCCCGTTTCGCGCTACGCCGGAACCCAGGAGAGGTCGAGGATCGTGTTGGTCGGATTCTCCGTATTAAACACGGCTTTGACGGGCATACCGATTTCCGGGTCGCCCTCTTTCAGATAGCTCATCAACTTCGTGCAGACGCCTTCGATCTCGACGCTGATCAGGGGGCAGGGCGTGCTGGCGCGAAAGGGCGCCCCCGGATAGAGCACGGTGCTGTGCGTATAGACTTTGCCGACGGTGGGGGCCTCGACCCACTCGGTGGCATGCCAGCAGTCGGCGCACTCACATCGCGGCGGAAGCCATAGGCTTTTTTCGTCGCATTCGGCGTTCGTGCAGCGCGTCGCCAGCAGCTTCCCTTCTCGCAAGCCGACGAAGAATTTGCTCCATCCGCCGTAGCTGTGGATGTGGAAGTGTGATTTTTGGTTCTTGATGACCAGGGGGTCCGCGTTGAGAACCTCGGCCGTCGTTCCGTCCAGCTTAACCGTCATGATCGAACTCTTTCTGTCTCACCGATCGTCTAATTATCGTCTGCGTCCCAGCGCTCGCGGTCGTCGCGCCGCTTACTTACGGCTTTTCCAAGATTGCGCAGGTCACGTGGCTTCCCGTGCCCGCGTGCGAGATCGCACAGGCGCGCTTTGCGCCTTCCACCTGGAGGCTACGGAAGTCGTCGGGCTTCTTTTTGCCGTAGCGCGTCCAGCGTTCGGGGTCGGCGTGGAACTTGTCCCACTTGCCCTGGAGCTGCCAGAGAAGCTCAACGACCTGCCAGATTCCCGTCGCGCCCACGGCGTGCATCGTTCCGATCAATCCACCGGACAAGTTGGTGGGGAGTCGTCCCTCGAAGTAGGCGTCGCCTGATTCGATGAACTCGCGTCCGCGACCGTAAGGCCTCAGGCCGATGTCTTCGTACGTTTGAATGTCGCTGATTGTGAAGGCGTCGTGTGTTTCGAGGATGTCGAAATCCTCAACGGGATCGTTGATCCCAGCCATGTTGTAGGCGAGGTACGCCGCCATGCGTGATGCGAGGAAAGAGCTGAATCCCGGCCACTCCGTTCGCTCGTGGGAGAAGTAGTCCTTGTACGTTTCTTCCGTTTCGTTGGGCAGGAGCAGAATCGGCATGTGGCGCCGATCGGCAGTGCGTAGCGTGTGCGTGCCCCCGCAGATGGCTGTCAGACGAATCGGCTGATCGGTCATCTTGTAGGCCGTCTCTTCGTCGGCCAAGAACAAGACGGCAGCACCGACACTCATCACGCAACACTCGAGGAACGAGAGCGGGTCGGCCACCACTTCGTTCTTCAGAACGTCCTCGATGGTGTACTTGCCGGGGTTTTGACTATACGGCGAGTAGCAGGCGTACTCGTGGTTCTTGCAGGCGATTTGGGCGAGCGTCTCTCGCGGTACTTTGTTCTCGTACTGATAGCGTTGGGCCATTAGGGCGTAGTAGGCGGCGTACATCCATCCCAATTCGCTCTCGAAGTCTTTGCAGGCTGCACTGGCGATGTAGGCGTTGCCGACCTTGGTGGGCACTTCGTCCATGCGCTCCCAACCGATCACAGGCACGCAGTCGGCGTAGCCGGATGCGACGGCCTGGGCGGCGGACAGGATGGACGATCCGCCCGTTGCCCCGCCGGTTTTGACTTCAATGTTTCCCAACGGATCAAAACCGAGGTAGTCGTGAATCTTCGCGGCGGCGAGGAGTTGGTCCCCGAAGTGGTCTGCGAACTGTGAGTAAACGCACCAGTTGACCATCCGCCGGACTTCCTCCGGGGAGACCTTCAGGTCGTTCTCCTCGACAGCCATTCGCAGCGCCTCGGTGCATAGCTGGGACGAGTTCTTCTCGGGATACTTCTTGCGGAAGTCGGTAAGTCCGCCGGCGACGACGTAGACCGGTTTTTCAAACCTGGGTATCCTGAGGTTGCGTGGACCGAATCGAATCATGTGGTAAGCCCTTTCGTTGCTTCGATCGAGAGCGTCGCTCTCCGCAGGAGCGTCGCCCTCGGCAAGAGAGCCGCCCTCCGCAGGAGTATCGCTCTCCGCAGGAGCGTCGATGTTGACGGCGTTCGGTTCGGCCGGCGTCGAGCCGCGTCCGGGACCGACTTCCAGCACAGGGGCCGCATCCGGTTTTCCGCGCCGTGTGAACCGGCCGCATTTTAGCGTCGCGGTGGGGCGTGACAAGGGAGGCGTCGGCGTCTGCATCGTCGGCGACCGACGCATGGGATGGCTGTATGGTTGACCGATCCTTTCCGTCGACGCACATCTCGCGGGCTCCCGTAGCGTTTTGGCTGCCGGGCATTGTCGGACTGGTGGCGTGGCCGGTGGCGTTCCTGGAGCTTCAGTGTTTGCAGTTCCAGGTTGTCAACTACGAGTGCGCGCTCTATGCGGCCCCGCATCGGTGGCCGGTGCTCTTGTTCACGGCGCTGGTCTTTCTGGTGCCGATCGTGCTTGGTGTTCGTGCGATCGGACGAGCAAGGCGCGGAGACTCATGGCGTCAGCGCCTGTCGGTGTTTTGGCCTCTAGGTCTGGCTGTACCTTTCGCTTCGTATTTCTTCGCTGAGTCCGCGCCGCCGTTTGCGTATGCTTATCTGTTGATTTTGGCTGGCGGATGGGCGGCCTTCCGGGCGTTACTGACAAGCGACGACGGCGACGCGGAGGTTTCTGCATCGGACCGGCGTTGGAGTGCGGCTGCCGTCGCGTCGATCGTCGTCGCGATTGCGCTGCTAACGCTGATCCACACGCGGCTTCAGATTCAGTTCTTCGAACATTTCATGCTGGGGCATTCGGACTTCGGGCATTTTACGGAAGAGTTGAAAAATGTGTTGGCCGGGCGCGGTCTGCGATCGGATAGTTTCGACAACACACGCCTGGGCTGGCACTTCGTCCCGCTGCTTTACCTGCTCGTGCCCGGCTATGCGCTATGGCCTTCGCCCGTTTACTTGATGGTGTGCGGAGCGTTTGCGGTACACGTAGCCGCGCTGCCTGCGTACTTCCTGGCCAAGAGGCGATCGGATTCGGTGCTTGTGGGCTGGCTTTTTGCGGTCGCCTGGCTGCTGCTTCCGTCTCTAAGCCGACTGGTTTACTCCAACACGTACGGTTTTCAGTGGATTTACGTAGCGATTCCGTTGATCGCCCTGATGCTGTCGGCGGCCATGAGCGATCGGTGGCGTTTTTGCTGGGTCATGGTCGTCGTCGTCTTGCTCTGCAAAGAAACCACAACCGCACTAACTCTGGGACTCGGCCTGTATCTGCTGCTATTTTCAAAGAAACGTCGTGCCGGCGTGATCGTCGCGATCGGATCGATCGCATACTTGCTACTCTGCACGCAGCTCTTGATCCCGCATTTTTCCGTTGCAGAACGATACGAACGGATGGATCTTTTCGGCGAGCTGGGTGGAACCGTGGGCGAATTGGCGACCGCTCCGTTCTTCGCGCCGGGCTTGTTCTTCGAGCGGTTGTTCCGGTTGGAGGGCGTACACTTCGCAGCGATTCTGCTGGCGCCGATGGGTCTTGTGGCGATCGCAAACGCGAGGCTCATGGTCGTTGCGGTGCCCACGTTCTTACTCATTCTTCTTCTCAAAAATGAACAGTGGTTGAGCATCAAGTTCTGGCATCAAGCGACGATTCTGCCGGTGCTTTTCTTTGCGGGAATCGGCGTTGTAAAGCGGGCAAACGCCGGCGCTGTCCGCGATCGGATGACGCGGTGGCTCGGCGGGCGGTCGACGTGCTCGACGGGAGCGTTCAATCGCGCGCTCGCGGTTATGGTCGTGATCTGCGCGGCCTGTGGCCACTCCATGTTTGCGTTCTCTCCCGTAAGCAGGTCTTACGAAGCGTTCGCCTCGGCCGCGGCCCTCCAAACGCCGGACCCACGCATGAAAACGGTGCGTCGACTTCGGGCAGAGATTTCCAAGGACAAATCGATCCTGGCGACGGAGCGTTTGGCCGCCCACTTCACGGACTACAAGCGCCTTTACACGGGGCGTCGCCCTCCGCAGGAGCGTCGCGAAGGGCGCGCGGATTTCGTGCTGATCGACCGTTCCGACATGTGGGACACGACCGATTTACGGCTGCGGGCGAGCGTGTACGCGGCGGACGCCATGTACGGGCTGTATGGGGAGTT
>JADFRO010000001.1 GCA_022561255.1 Planctomycetota bacterium
CGATGCGAGGCCACGCGACATCGTCGTTGTCGGGGTCGGCGACAGTGTGGAGTGGGCGCACGCGCATCGGTCTCGATTTCGATGTCGCAGTGCTTCGTTTCCTGGCTTTCTTTCGTTTGGCCATGTGTGGTTAATGTCGCCCACGAGCTTCGCTAGGCGAACCCCGTCTCAGTTCTTCTTCCGCGATCCTGCGGCCACGCTGGTTTTCTTCCGCGTGATCGCCCGTCGTTTCTTGGGAATCTCGATCTCTTCTTCCCCGCGCAGGTATCGACCCGTTACGGATCGCTTGGTGCGCATGATTCGGTTGATGTCGCCCTGAGCGACGATCTCGCCGCCGTGGATTCCGGGTCCGGGGCCGAAATCCACGATCTCGTCGGCCATGCGCATCGTTTGCTCGTCGTGCTCGACGACGATCACCGTATTGCCCAGGTCGCGCAGCCGGACGAGCGATTCGAGAAGCCGTCGGTTGTCGCGGGCGTGCAATCCGATGCTGGGTTCGTCGAGAATGTACAGTACGCCGACCAACCCCGCGCCGATCTGGCTGGCCAGACGGATGCGCTGCGACTCACCGCCGGAAAGTGTCGGAGCGGTTCGATCCAGCGCGAGGTACTCGAGGCCGACGTCGCAGAGAAAACCGAGCCGGCCGCGAACCTCTTTGAGCACTCCCTCCGCGATAAACTGCTCCGTTGGCGGAAGTCGCAGCTCCTCGAAGAAACTGTGCGCGTCGGCAATGGACATGGCCGCCACTTCGTTGATGCTTTTTCCGCCGACCCGAACGGCGAGCGCCTGCGGGTTAAGCCTGGCGCCTCTGCAGGCGGAGCAACTCGACTTCCGCATGAATCGTTCGTAGTAGGCTCGAACGAACGTAGATTTCGCTTTTCGATGTTTGTCACGGAGTTCAGCGAGCACGCCCTTGAACGTTCCGCCGTGTCGCCATACGCCGCCGGACCAACGCCATTCATACGTTACGTGTGCATCTCCCAGGCCGTGGAGCAGCGCGTCTCGCGCCTTTTGCGGCAGCTTGCCCCACGGTTTGTCGATGTCGAACCCGACGTGGGTCGCGACACCGCGGTAGATGTGCCTCCGCCAGCGGCCCATGCGACCCCAAAAACGCATCGGATCGATGGCGTACTTGAAGAACGACTTTTTGGGGTCGAGCACGATCCGACCCGGATCGAAGTCGAACGTCGTACCCATACCGTCGCACGTCAGACACATGCCGGTCGGCGAGTTGAAACTAAAAAGCTGTGGTGACGGTGGCTCGAAGCTAACGTCGCAACGCATGCACGCGGCGTGAGACGACAGCAGGAGGTCGTCAGCGGCGGTCTTGGCGGATCCTGCCGGACGCTTGCGGGTTCTCACCCTGGGTTTGTTCGGTTTGACGCCGACTTCTTCGCGTGGGGGCGTCGAAACGATCAGCGTACCGTCGCCGAGTTTGAGCGCCGCTTCGACAGCTTCTGCGAGACGAGCGCGAACCGTCGGCGAGATGACGATTCGATCGACGACAATCTCGATGTGGTGACGTATCTTTCGGGCTAGCTCCGGCGCCTCAGCGAGCTGAACGATCTCGCCGTCCACCCGAGCGCGGACGTACCCCTGCTTGATCATATCCTCAAACAGGTCACGGTATTCGCCCTTCTGCCCGCGAACGACCGGTGCGAGGATCACCGCCTTCGTGCCTGCGTCCAAGCTGAGAATCCGCGCCAGAATCTGCTCGCGTGACTGCGCTTCGATCGGCTTGGAACACTGCGGGCAGTACTGGCGCCCGACGCGTGCGAAGAGTACGCGCAGGTAATCGTGAATCTGCGTGATCGTTCCGACCGTGCTACGCGGGTTCCATCCGCTCGTTTTTTGTTGGATGGAAATCGCGGGGCTTAGGCCCGTGATTTGATCCACGTCGGGTTTGGCGAGTTGCCCGAGGAATTGGCGGGCGTACGAACTAAGCGATTCGAGGTAACGTCGCTGCCCCTCGGCGAAGAGTGTGTCGAACGCGAAACTGCTCTTGCCGCTGCCCGAAACGCCGGTAAAACATATGAGCTTACCATGCTCAAGTGTGATCGACACGTCGCGCAGATTGTGCTCACGCGCCCCCTTGACGGCGATCGTTCGTTCATCCATGACTCTTTGTCACCGGGTATTGTTTAGACGAACCCCGCCCCGGAGCGCACGTGCACCGAGTGCCCCATCCTGCATCGGTCGCGAACTCTTCGTCGATTCGCACCCCCCGGCTCAAAGCGCACACGCCCGATGCGAAGCCGTTATTCCTTTTGCACGCTGATTCGTCGGGGTGGCGGCGGACGAACCAAAGCTGTGCCCTGGACCGTACGCGTCGTCGGGTCGAATCCGAAGTGCAGCACGCGCCAAAGTCCCTTGTCCTGGGCGAGCCAGACGAGCAGGACCACGCGGGCGTTTGGATCACCGGAGGGATCGTCAACCTCAAGGGCGAGCTCGCATTCCTTCGCTCCGTCCGAGGATCTTTCAATGGGGGTCATCGTACGGCGACGAAACCGCTTTCGCGCGCTTTCCCACGTTGCGCCGAAGTCTCCAACGTAATGCGATACGGTGGGTGTCCAGCGGTAGACGACGTTATGGACGAACTCGTCGCGCGTCAGGCTCCTACGATTGCGCGCCTGAATCTCATTCGCGGCGCACAGATCGAACTGTTTGTCCAACGCCTCTTCACGCTGGACCGCCGTCGTGGCGTTAAAATCCTCACGGATCGCCCGGAGGGCGGCGTAGGCGACTTGCTCCGGCGACGCGGTTTCATCCAGCCTCAATCCGAACAGCGAGACCGGACGCACGACCACCGACCGAACCTTCTGGTCATCCAGATAGACGTCGCGAGCGCAGCCGCCTGCGATCGCCAGTGAAATACCTGCGGCGAAGAGAGCGACCGTAACACGGATGCGGTAAATCCCGGGCGGGCTTTTCATACGCGGAGTCTACCGCCGCCGTGCTCGCCTGCCAACGCATCCACGCGGTGTCTTCTTGTAGCCGCGCCGCGGCGGGGATACACTCCGCGCGAGCGTAGGGAGAGGTGGCTGGCGATGGCTGAACGGAACGCGAACCTATGGGCCCCGTGGAGGATGGAGTACATCCGCTCCCTGGGTAATGACCTGACCGACGAAGGCTGCTTTCTTTGCCGCTACCTCGACAATCCCGCCGAGGACGAAACGAACCACGTCGTCTGGCGGTCACGGGGAACTATGGTGGTCATGAACCGCTTCCCCTATACCAACGGGCATCTTATGGTCGCCTTGGCTGACCACAGGGCAGAGCTTACCGACCTGACGGAAACGGAGCTTACGGGATTCACCATAGCGATCCGCGACGGCGTCAGCCTGCTACGCGGCACGATCAAGCCGCAAGGCTTTAACGTGGGCTACAACATCGGACAGTGTGCCGGAGCAGGGCTGCCAGGCCACTTGCACGCTCACATCGTTCCGCGTTGGGCAGGCGATACGAATTTCATGGCTGTCCTCGGCGACGTGCGTGTCGTACCCGATGCGCTGGACGCGCTCTATGTGGAACTTGTTAAGCAGGCGACGGCGATGGGACTACGGTCGTAACCGCTTTATCAACCCGCCAACTTCGGACCCGTCTCCGGCGGATGTGCATGGGGTGTAGCCGTTTGGCGGCTGCGGTCAGCGGTTGGATTTGTTGGCGACGGTTGCGATGAGATTTTCGAGTTGTTGAGCGAGCCGGTTCGCCGGATCGGTCACGTCGCTACCCGGCTCATCCATTGCGCCCGCTGCGGACTGCTTATCCGATCCGGACTGCATGCGATCGGTCCGGCGCACCATCTTGCGCAGGTCGGTCAGACTCGCGCGCGTGTTCGAGATGATTTGCTGCAGGGGTTCGCGACGGCGCGACCCGTTGTGTGCTGGCTTGGGCGAGGGCGTCGCGGTCGTTACAGGGACGGAGGCCTCTTTGACCAGGGTGGCCGGCATTCCCGCGAGCATTTGCGCCTGCGTCAGGCGGTTTAGACCCTGCGACAGTGCGTCTTGAACCTTACGTGAGCGATCGGTCAGAGCGCTGAGCTGGTCGTGAATTTCACGGGCGCAGCGTTGATCGCGCCGCCCGTCGCGAGAGGCTTTTTGAACACGATCGAGCAGCTCGATCAGTTCCGTAGCGACGGTCTTCACGGATCCCGACAGCTGGCGAAGTCGAACTTCGCGTTCCGCGAGATCCTTCGTTGCGGTCTCCACGCGGCCCAGTGTCGATTCGGCGTGCTGGACCGCGACGTGCAACCCGGACTTTGTGGTGCCGGCGCTGACCGACTCTTGCGAGTCCTTGCGAAGCTTGGCCTCAATCGCTTCGATTCGCCTGCTCGTGTCTGCAAGCTGCGAGCGATATGCGCCGGAGGGTTTGCCGTCGCCGAACGCCTCATTCCGCAGCTGCGCCGATCGTCGAAGAGCTGCGGCTGAGCCCGATCGCCGCATGGGTCGCCCCGCACTCCCCAGCGCGCCGCGCGTTGCGGGCACAAGCGGACGGGGCAGGGGCTGTGCGACGGGATAGTACCCGACGGCATAAGGGTTGGCCGGATAAGGGGGCGGTGGAGCTGGGGGGTAGGGTAGGGCGGCGCCCGCGAAACCCTGCTGCCCTGCTGCTTGTTGGGCCGGCCACACCGCTGAGTGAGGTGCCACACTCCCTTCGGAAATTTCTCCGGTGGACATCATCTGCGTAACGACCGACTCGACGAGGCTTACATCGATCTCACGTTGATCGCATGAATAAGCGCTGAGCATAGCGTTGTCGCAGATCGTATTGATCAGGCGCGGCAGTCCGCGCGAGACTTCGTAGACCTTATCTATCGCGGACGCTCCGAACAAATCGACTCCCTTAGCACCAGCCACCGAAAGCCTGTAGCGGATGTATCCTTCCGTCGATTTTCGATCCAATGCCGTCAGGTGGAAGGTGCGGAAGATCCGCTGTTTGAGCTGCCGCAGCTCCGGGGACTGGAACAGTCGCTGCAATTCCGGCTGACCGACGATCGCGATTTGCAGGAGCTTGGCGTCGTCGGCTTCGAGGTTTCCGATCATGCGCAACTGCTCGAACGCGGCGATCGGAAGATTCTGCGCTTCGTCGAGCACGAGAACCACCGGTATGTTCTGCGCGAACTTCGCCAATAGGAAATCGTGCAGCAGTCGCATCAGTTGGGTGTGGGTCATGCCCGATTCGACGGGTAGCTCGAACTCGGCACACAACGACTCCATCAGGTCGGCTGCACTGTGGAGCGAATGGTTGATGTTCGCAAATGCGATGTTGGTCTCGAAGCTGCGGAGCATCATCCGCGATATAAGCGTTTTCCCGGCACCGACCTCGCCGGTCAGCAAGACAAAACCCTTCCGCTGCTGTACGGCGTAGACGAGTGAGGCGAGCGCCTCCTCATGGTCCGGTGTCGAATAGAAAAATCGCGGATCGGGTGTGTTGTTGAACGGCAACTCACGGAGTCCGAAGAAATCGGCATACATACGGATACGCTCCGAACGGTCCGCGCAGGGCTGCCAACGCTAGGCGCAGGGTCGCTCGGGTGAAATATCGGTCTCGGGTGCCCCCGCCTTGAGACGCCCTGCTGATCTTCCCCTATCGTGAGCGCGCTCTTGGATTGGTTATCGGAGCTAGTAAGTCGCCGCCTCACATCGTCGCTCACGTCCGCGAAATGCCGTGTTTGTGGTTCAGGGACTCCCCCTGGCACCCGATAAACCGCCCATGAGAGCCGACACGCCGCACGTACGCGAGGTGTGCGGACGATCCATGCCCGGCCGAGGTCCAAGCCGTCCGGTGCGATGGAGCCGTTCTATACCTGCGCGATGCACGCTTCACCCGGCCACGCTTGCCGTAACGCTTGCGTTAATGGGGATCGGGTGCGCCCCGAAGCGATCGGACATCCTCCACTTCCTGCGCGAGCACGAGCACGAGGTATCCGCCATCGAGTACCGGGTCGGAATTCCGGACGGAATCACCATTACCGCACCGCGGATCATGGAGATCGACGGCGAGGAGCAGCGGATTCGACCCGACGGGAAGATCAACCTCCGCTTGATCGGCGACGTCAAGGTCGTCGGGATGACGGCCAAGGAGATCGCCGCCAAACTCGAAGTGCTGGCAAGCCGGTACTACGTCGATCCCAAGGTGGGCGTGCGCGTCACCGGCTATCTGAGTAAAAAGTACTACCTCTACGGCGAGGGTATAAGCGTCGGACCCAGACCTTACACGGGCCGCGATACGTTGCTCGATGCAGTGATCCGCGCGGGCCCCGATTTTCGTTCCTGGACCAGCAGAGTCCGCGTCATTCGTCCGGCGCACGACGACATCCCGGTGCGCACCATTACCGTTAATGTCGACGCGATGATTAAGACGGGCGATTGGAGTAAGAACATTCTTCTTGAGCCCAACGACATTGTTTATATTCCACCGACTCCGGGCGCATGGATCGGACAGCGCATGCGTGAAATTCTGTTGCCCATCGTTCCCGTGGCGCAGGCGTATACGCTACCGGCGCAGCTAGCGCGGCTCGGTGACGTGTACGACGACGATGCTAACAGCAGCGGCTTCATCGGCGCTGGCTTCTACGGCGGGTACTAGGGGATCGCGGCACTTGGCAGCCGCCTCGGCAACTTCTGCCGGGGGGACGGGACGATATGGGTAGGATCGCAGAAGCACTCAAGCGGGCGGAACAGGAGCGGCGCCGTGCCCTCGAAATGGGCGGGCAGACCGCACTTCTCGATGCACCGTCGGCGCGCGCGGTGACGCCGGTGGTTGTTCCGACGCGTGGTGACGGCCCGGTTGACCCGGGCGAAGAAGCCGTGAAGCTGACTGAGGGACTGTCGGAGTCGCTCGTTCCGTTTCACGAGCGGTCGTCGCTGGTGACGGAGCAGTACCGATCGTTGCGAACACGCCTGCTGAGCAGCAACCCAAACTATGAGCACCGCATCATCGCGATTACCAGCGCTGTGCCCAAGGAGGGTAAAAGTGTAACGACGCTGAACCTGGGTTGCATTCTCGCGGAGATTCGCCATTTGAAAGTGCTCGTCGTTGACGGCGATTTCCGTCGAAGCTCGCTCGCGCAGATGCTCAATCAGCCGAGTGGACCCGGTTTGGCTGAGGTGCTGGACGGAAGCGCGACCTATGACGAAGTGATTCGATCGACACCGATTCCCAACCTAAGCTTTATGCCCGCCGGCAGTACGAACAATCGGTCCGCGGCCGAACTCCTGACCGCCGCGTCTGCCTCGTCCACCTTCCGTCGCATGCAAAACGAGTTTCACTACACAATCGTCGATACGCCGCCCGCCACAACGGTTACGGACGTCGGGATCATTGGACAGATGTGCACCGGCGTTGTGGTCATCGTTCGACTTCACCGGACTCACGAGGCCGCTGCAAAACGCGCGGTGCGTCTGCTTCAGGTCAACAATATTCCGATCGTCGGTTGTCTGCTGGTCGGCCGTGACTCCCCCTTGGGCGGATACTACGGCTACGGCTACGGCTACCGATACAACTACTACCGTTATTTTAACTACTACACACACAAGGACGGTGAGGCCGACAAGACGTGATTCTTAGGTGGATCACGAAACGGCGCACGGCCGTTGCGAACGGTGCGTGCGTGGCCATGTGGACCTGAGCAAGCATGAGCGCTATCCGTGATTGAGGGCCGATTGATTGTCTGTGTCGCGAGCAGTTGGGACTACGATCCCACGAGCAAGCACCAGATCATGCGGATCCTCTCCGAGCGTAACGACGTTGTGTGGGTCAACTACCACGGTTCGCGTCGACCGGACATCACCCGGGCAGATCTTCGATCGGCGTGGTCTGCCGTTCGACGAATCTCCAAAGGCGTACGTCGCGTCACGTCGTCCATGATTCAAGTAACCCCCCTCGTGATTCCCGGCGCGGCGCGCCCGTTGATGCAGAAGCTTCATCGGCGGATGCTGGTCGCACAGATTCGGCGTGCGATTCGCTCGATCGATCCGGATCGCAAAAAACCGTTGCAAGTGTGGTCGTTTGCGCCGGACGTTCCCTACCTTCAAGGAGCGTTCAACGAAGAGTGCTTCATTTACTACTGCGTCGACGACTACACGCAGTTCGAGGGATTCGACGCCGAGCGGATTCGGTCGGCCGAAAACGAAACCATCGAGCGGGCGGACGTCGTTGTGACGACGTCGGATCAACTCCTCGCAACACGCAGCGTGAGGCGACCGGACACCGTTCTGGTTCGCCACGGTGTCGATTTCGACCACTTCGCCCGGGCGTGGCGGCAGACCCTGGATCTACCCACGGACATCGCCGAGATTCCTCGACCCATCTTCGGCTATTTCGGTTTGATTCACCATTGGGTCGATCAGGACTTGCTCTCCAAGGTCGCACGGGCGAGGCCTTACTATTCTTTCGTGATCATCGGTGATTGTCAGGTGGATGTGTCCACCCTGCGTCGAATCCCCAATGTCATGCTTCTCGGGCGACGTGATTACGAACATCTTCCCGCGTACTGCGCGGCCTTCGACGCCGGTCTACTGCTTTTCAACCGAACGGAGATGACGAAAAGCGTCAACCCCATCAAGATGTATGAATATCTCGCCGCCGGTCTGCCGGTGATCTCCACATCGATCCCAGAGGCGCTGCGCTACCTGGGTCCGATCCGCTTCGCCGATACGCCGGACGAGTTCGCCTGCGCTTGCGACGACGTCCTGGCGGATTTCTCCGATCGGCGGCGCGAGACGATCAGCCGGACGGTTCAGAGCGAAACCTGGCGATCGCGCGTCGACGCGTTGTCGGAAATCGTGATGGGCCACGTGAACGGATCGCCGCGCACGCTGCCGCGGACCGGTGTAGAAAGATCCTCTTCCACCGGTCCCATCGCACTACCCGCAACCGCGATCGGATAGCCCTGTTCACTCCACACACCTACGTTATCGAGTCCAACCTACGCGGGTTTGCTGTTTTCATGGCCGGACACGAGCATGCCCCGTTTCTGTGTGCTGAGCCGAAGGCTTCAGCCCGCGCGGTTTCCTAACGTTCGATGCCACTCGAAGGTCGACGAACCCAGCATTCGACTACGAGAAAGACTCCGACCGGTCCAACTCGATCACATCGGCCTTCGCCTTGACTTAGCCGCACCGGAGTCTAGCATTCATGGACGAAGTATATCGATAGGTGCGACACGAGTGTTGCGATCATGTTTACCGGAATCGTCGAATCGACAGGTACTATTAATCGCACGACCAAGGTGCCGGGCGGGCGGCGATTGCGCGTTGAAGTCGGGGTGGTGGCGAGCGAATGCAAGCACGGCGACAGCATCTGCGTCAGCGGCGTATGTCTCACCGTAACGACGATTGACAACGGGGCAATCGAGTTTGATGTCGTCACGGAGACGCTCGACAAAACGACGCTCGGCGAAAAGCGCGTCGGCGATTGTGTGAACATCGAGCGATCCCTGCGTGTCGGTGACCGACTGGATGGCCACTTCGTTCAGGGTCACATCGACGGCGTCGCTACGGTCGAGGCGGTCGAGCGTACCACCGTCGAGCACGTCGTCCGGTTCGCCTGCGATCATGAGATGTCCCGGTTTGTCATTACAAAGGGTTCCATTGCGATCGACGGCGTGTCGTTAACGATCGCTGAGGTTCGTGATGCTTCGTTTTCCATTGCACTGATCCCCACGACGCTTGAGCGAACGACGCTGGGACAGCTCCATCGGGGCGACTCCGTGAACGTCGAGACGGACATCATCGTCCGAACCATCGTTCATCGTCTCACCGACGTCACCGGCGAGGGCGGATTGACGCTGGAGGCCTTACAGAAGGCGGGGTTCGCGTGATGGCCGAGTGGACCGCTTCAAGCGTTGCGGGTGACAAGCCCCTGATCGGTATCAGCATGGGCGATCCGTGCGGCATCGGTGCGGAAGTCATCGTCAAGGCACTCGCCGACTCAGAGCTACGCTCACTGGCGCGGTTCGTGGTGTTCGGTTTTGAGGACGTGCTCGCCGCCGCGGCGGATGCGGCGGGCATACGGCCGTTTTGGTTCCGCATCGCCAGGAACGACCCGCGCCGAATCGACAGCGGCGTAGTGGTCGTCGATTTCGCAGAGCACACGGCTGGATTCTGGATCAACGCTCGGCCCACCGCTGAGGGGGGAAGCGCATCGCTCGCGTTTCTAGACGAAGCCATTGCGGCAGCGCGCAGCGGCGGGATCGATGCGATCGTAACCGGTCCGATTCACAAGGTAAGCTGGAAGCTCGCCGGCTGCCGCTTTCCCGGTCACACGGAGAAGATCGCCGACGCGCTCAACTGCAAACGGTTTACGATGACCTTCGTCGGCGGCGGTTTGCGCGTCGCTCTGGTGACGGCGCACGTAGGCCTCCTGGAAATACGCAATCTGCTGTCCATCGGAGCCGTCTTTCGATCTATCGAACAGCTTCACGACGCATTGGTGAATTGGTTCGACATCGAGCACCCGCGCATTGCCGCCCTCGGCCTCAATCCGCACGCTGGTGAAGACGGTCGATTCGGCGACGAGGAAAATCGCGTCATAGAGCCGGCCATGCAGATGGCACGAAACCACGGCATCGACGTAACCGGTCCGTTTCCTGCAGACACATTCTTTACGCCGAAGCGACGATCCCGCTACGACGGCGTCGTCGCGATGTACCACGATCAGGGACTGATCCCCGTCAAGATGCTCGCCTTCGATACCGCCGTAAACCTAACGCTCGGTCTGCCCATCATTCGCACCAGCGTCGACCACGGGACCGCGTTCGACATCGCCGGTACAAATCAAGCCGATCCCGGAAGCATGACCGAAGCGATCCGCCTGGCCTGCCGGTTGGCATCGAGACCCCACGGCAAGATGCGCACTTCGACACCGGTTGGTGTCGAGGAAGCGTGATGAGGCGCAGGCGCGCACGCCGTGTGGCGCGGAACCGAACAGCAGTCTTGCTTTAACACTCCTGGAGCGTATCGGATGTGGGTGGTGCGGTTGGGTCGGCTTTGTCCGGGTTGATCCCCAGCGTCTCGACAGCGGTTGCAAGTTTGGCCGCGTCGAACTGCCCAATCTTGGCCAACTCGCTCAGCGCGGCCAGTGTGGTGTAACGCGCGTCGACTTCGAAATAGTCGCGCAGCTCCGCGCGTGCATCGCTTCGTCCAAATCCGTCCGTCCCCAACGGGTGGAATCCAGCCGGCACCCATCGTGCGATCTGATCGGGCACAGCTTTCATGTAGTCGCCCGTAGCGACGATGGGATAGGGTTCCTCGGCGAGTAGGCTTGTGACGTAGGGGACGCGCGGCGTTTGGCCGGGATGCAGAAGATTCCACCGCTCGCAGGCCAGCGCTTCTCGGCGGAGCAGAGTGTAGCTCGTTGCGCTCCAGACATCGGCAGCGACACCGAATTTCTCGTCGAGAAGCTGCTGTGCCCCCAGAGCACTGCGAAGAATCGACCCGCTACCAAACAAATGCACGCGTGGTTTGTTCCCCGGATGCTCCGCCGGGCGGAACTTGTACAAACCCTTCAAAATCCCTTCCTCGACACCGTCGGGCATCGGCGGATGGACGTACGGCTCGTTCTGAACGGTAATGTAGTAAAAAACGGGCTCGCGCTCGTAATACATTCGTCGGATGCCGTCCCGGACGATGGTTGCAATCTCGTACGCGAACGCCGGGTCGTAGGGCATGATGTTGGGAAACGTACTCGCCAGGACGTGACTGTGCCCATCCTGGTGCTGCAACCCTTCGCCGGCGAGCGTGGTACGACCGGCCGTGCATCCGATGAGAAAACCGCGGCAGCGCGCGTCAGCGCACGCCCAAGCTGAGTCACCGATTCGCTGGAAGCCGAACATCGAGTAGAACAGGAAGAACGGAATCGTATTGATCCCGTGTGTGACGTTGGCGGTTCCCGCCGCCGCGAACGACGCCATCGCTCCCGCCTCAGTAATGCCCTCTTCGATAATCTGTCCGTCTTTGCTTTCGCGGTAGTAGAGTAGCAAGTGCGAATCGACCGGTTCGTAGCGCTGTCCGGCATGCGCGTAGATGCCGTACTTTCGGAACAGCGCGTCCATACCAAACGTTCGCGCCTCGTCCGGAATGATCGGAACGATCAGCTTGCCGAGCTCCTTGTCGTCCATGAGGCGTGCGAGCAGACGCACGAGCATCATCGTCGTCGCCGCCTCGCGGTCACCCGTTCCATCGAGGAACTCCGCAAACAGTTCCGGCTTGGGCGGCTTGAGCAGCGACGCTCGGACACGGCGGCGCGGAACGAATCCGCCCAGCGCCTGGCGATGCTCCATCATGTACTGATACTCTTCGCTGCTCTCTTCCGGTCGATAGAACGGCGCGTCTTCGAGTTGATCGTCAGGGATCGGAATCTCGAAGCGGTCTCGGAACAAACGCAGCGCTTCTTCATCGAGCTTCTTTTGCTGATGCGTGACGTTTCGACCTTCAGCCGCCTCGCCCAGCCCGTACCCCTTGATGGTCCGCGCGAGAATGACCGTTGGCTGGCCTTCATGTTCGACGGCTTCCTTAAACGCGGCGTAGATCTTCGCCGGGTCATGGCCGCCCAGTCGAAGCTTGCGAATCTGTTCATCGCTAAGGTGTGCAACGAGCTCGCCGAGCCGAGGATCAGTTCCGAAAAATTTCTCTCGGGCATATGCCCCGGACTCGACGGTATACTTCTGCCACTCGCCGTCGATCGTCTCGTTCATGCGTTCAACCAAAACGCCGTCGGTGTCCGCGGCGAGTAGCGGATCCCAGTCCTCGCCCCAGATGACCTTGATGACGTTCCAACCGGCCCCACGGAACGCGCCTTCGAGTTCCTGAATGATGTTTCCGTTGCCCCGGACCGGGCCGTCGAGACGCTGCAGGTTGCAGTTGACGACGAAGATCAGGTTGTCGAGTTGCTCGCGCGCCGCCAGTGTGATGGCACCGAGACTTTCCGGCTCGTCCATCTCACCGTCACCGAGAAACGCCCAGACGTTGGACTTCGATGTATCCTTGAGGCCGCGATCGTGCAGGTAGCGGTTGAAACGCGCTTGATAAATCGCTGTGACCGCCGCAAGACCCATCGACACCGTTGGGAACTCCCAAAAGTCCGGCATCAGCCACGGATGCGGATACGATGACAGGCCGCCCCCGGTCGCCAGCTCGCGGCGGTAATTCTGGATCTGTTCGGCGGTTAGTCTGCCAAGAAGGTACGCGCGAGAGTAGATGCCAGGTGCGCAGTGACCTTGAAAATAGATTTGGTCGCCGACGTCGTTTACTGTATTGCCACGGAAGAAGTGTTCGAACCCGACTTCCAGAAACGTCGCGGCCGAGGCGAAGGTCGAAATATGCCCACCGATTCCAGGGGAGCGTCGATTCGCCCGAACGACCATAGCCATCGCGTTCCAACGAACCAGGCTCTTGATCCGGCGTTCGATCGCGCGGTCGCCGGGATAGGGCGGTTGACGTTCAAGGGGGATCGTGTTGACGTACGGCGTGTTGGCGGTAAACGGTGCTACGATGTCGTTACGCTTGCCCCAGTCGATCAGATGTGCGAGGAGATCCCTCGCCCGCTGTCGCCCGGAGGTTTCGGTGACCGACTTCAGCGAGTCGATCCACTCCTGCATTTCGATTTGGTTGACGTCCTGGTCCACAGGCATGGCGTCCAGCATATCCGGCGTTGTTGTCATTGGCTACCCAAGTGCTGTACGCGATGAGTCGGCGCTCTTGCACTCTGTTTCGCGCTTATTCCTCAGCGGGTGACGACCGGACCCGATGGGTCCAACGCTCGTGATGTGTCCGCACGCTATCGGCTCGTCAACGATTCCTCTGCCCCGCGCGCACAATCCACTGATGTATCGGCCTGTCGGCCGCATCGGCATGATTAACTCTTGCGCTGCTGGGTCTGCGCTTCCCAGCCCTGTCCATTAGCGGGCGTTGGACGGCGCGTTTGTTTTGAGTGGCGAACGTACGCGGCGTATCTTAGAGTTGTGTTGTCGGAGGTTGGTCAGCGTGCCGGAGACATTGCACGGTTAACGCTGCACCTCCGTCGTCAAGACCATCGACACGCCGCACGATCCGATAACATCCGTCGTCCATCCCGCAGGTGACGGCGACCACGGGAGACTGACTTGCTTTCCGGTGGGGGAAGGAAAGCACGCCGGCCAGAAGGGGGGCCGCGCCTTCGCGCGGTTGCTCGCCTGGCCGGTGCAGTATTTCTGCCTCTACACATCGCGGACTCGGTTCCCAATCCGTCACGTCGAGTTCTTTGGAATCGGCGGTAGGCTTTATTCGGATAGCATCGACGCCAGCGCGGGCTCCATCAACACCTGATCCGTTGGGACCATTGTGATGACGTGCCACGGGCAGACTTGGGCGCAGAGCTTGCAGCCGATGCAGACCGGAAGATCGATCGTACAGATGCCCATCGCGTAGCCGGGGTGTTGGGGGTCGGAGACCTTGTCGATGCAGTCCACTGGACAGACCGAAACGCACGCATCGCAGCCTGTACACAGATCCTCGTCGAGAATCGCAAGTTGTTTGGGAAGCTTCTTCTTTTTTGCCATCGCCGCCTGTGAGGCTACCGTCCGTCAGGATCCGAGGTTTCGTCTGAACCGGGGATCCTACCGTTCATCGGCATACCGGGCAACGGGCCGTTACGATGGCGCGATCGTCCACTCGTGGGGGATCCGTCCGCGGCTTCTTTTTCATCGGCGGGATGACCGCTGTTCGCCCCGCCCGATGGGAGAGCTCGACCGTTACGGCCGTTGACGCGGCGATTTCCGTTTGTCGAGTCGTAACGGTGTCGGCGATCGAGTTTGCGGGAGCGGAGTTCGGCCACCGTCGAAAGCTGAGCCCCCTTCGCGACGAGTTGGCGGAGCGCCAGATCGGCGTTTGCCTTGCTCCAGTATCCGCACGCATCGACGATGATGGTGACTTTCTTGGCTCGAGCGAGAAGGGCCATGGCGGCGGCCTTCACGGGTCCATCCATTCCAGCACCGAACAGAAGGTACTCCTCGACGCGTAGCTGCGTAAGGAGACGGTCCGCCTTGGGGTTTCCCAGGAGATCGTCACCGCGCTTGCGGAAAATCACTTGCTGATAGTGCTGAAAGAGGTCGGTCGGTACGCACGGCGTGTTATCCACCTCGACGTTGGTACGTGTGGGGAAGAGCGTGAACTCCAGTTTGCGCTGGCCGCACGACCCGTCCACGCAGTGGATTGGATACCCGCTGTCCGACAGTTCCAATGGGCGATGAGATTCCATCGACGAAACCACCGGTGCGTAGTTTCGCTTGGCCCAGGCCACCATCCGGCGAAGTGCCGAAACAAAGCTCGGCGTGTCGTTGACCGGAAAGGCCCCGTTAGCATCGCAAAAGTCGTATTGAGTGTTAATGTCCAGAAGGACGCACTCGTAGACCCGTCCGTTTCTACGTGCGCTCATCGGCTGTACCCCCACCATCAGAATCCCTGAGTAACGCGTGCGCCCGAAGGGCGCGTTCCGAAACGCGCAACTCACAGTAAGCGGGGGTATTGCTTCCTTCCCGTCGCAAGCCCCTCCGACTTCATCTAGGGAGAAATGTTGCTTCGCCTCCAAGGCTAGTCTAGACCGGAATCGTCCGCAAGGCGACTACTTCCTACAAATTATCTGGGGCGGCGTCCCAGACGAGACAGCAATTACAGTGCCAGGGTAATCCATGCCGTCCGCGGGCGACAAAGCACAACCGATTCGACGCCTCTGCGCGTCGGAACGTTTCCCTTAGGGCCGAGGGAGCTCCCGTTTGAATTTCAGCCTCGCATCCGTAGGCGTCGATAGTCGTAATGGTTATCGGACATGCGCCGAGGGGGCCTGATCCGGTTCTGTGATTTTCATGCGACGCGTGTGAGCGGCGTGGCGATGGCGGACACGTTTGTGAATCGAGCGACACTCCGCGCTTGGTCGTCGCGAGAGCCCCGGCCATGCTGTGATTTTTCGGACTACTGGGCAGAGCGCGTACGGCGCGGACAGTTCTCGTGCGGTCTGTCGCGAGTAGTGCGCGTAACTGCTGAGATGAGCGGAAAGTTTCGTATAACCGGGCCGAAACCACTCAGCCCGAGTTCACCACGGTGGCTTATGGGATGTTGGGGGAATAGGGTGTTTCAGACGCAAGGACGCCCAACAATTAGACGATGAACCGTGAGTCCCAGGTCGCTGGGCCACGTTCTTGCAGTTTGTTGCGGTGCCGATTGGACGGCCCGCCTGCGTACGCAGCATGGATGGTGCGATCGTGAGCACGAACGGGTTGGCCTGAATGGAAAATTTTGGACGCTTTTGGGCTCGTGGAGGGATCCGCCGGCTCCTCTTGTTCGGCGTGTTGGTGCAAATTGGATGCATCGGACGCAAGCCGATTGAGCCGGCTTTTCTGCCGAACGGTTTGTTGGGTTTTGCGACGGTAGCTGTGGCTCCGGCGCTAAACCTTAGCGGGTCGACGGATTTCGATCCGAATCGATTCGCGGACCTGATGGCGAGCGAACTGAGCTACGCCGACCAGATCCGGGTGATTCCGGTCAGTCGTGTGCTCGGCGTTTTGGCGGCGCAAGGACGCGACACCGTGGAGTCGGCCAGGCACGCGGGTGAACTGGCGGATTGGCTCGGAGCGGATGCGATCTTGGTTTTCGCGGTAACGGAATATGATCCCTACGATCCGCCACGAATCGGAATCTCCGCTCAACTGTACGGCAAGAGGCCTAGGCCGGGCATCGAGCTTGCAGGTCCGGTGGACGCCCCGTCGAGGTTTCGCCCTGATGGCGTCCCGCCGGAGCAACCGAGCGTACACGTGCTGGCGGAGGCACAGCGAGTCTTTGACGCCGATCATGCCGGCGTCATCGCGGAGATACGCTCCTTCGCCTACCGGCGCAGCGCGGGCGAGAGTCCGTACGGTTGGAAAAAGTACGTCGTGAGCCAGGAAGGATTTACGCGGTTTTGTTGCCACGCGACGATCGACTTCTTGTTGAACGGTCGACGCCGTCCGGAACGGTTGGCAAACCGCGGTGGGAGGTAAACGGTTCTGATGGGCGTGATTCGACAGCTTTCGCTCGTCAAAGGTGAAGAGCGTTTCGTGTTCCGGTATCAGACGGGACAGGAAACGGACGTGATCGACTCCTTTGCCGGGCTGGCTGGAGATTCAACGAGTACCTTCGATTGGTTCGATGCGGCGGTGCTCAGCTATCAGATGGGTCGAAGATTAGAGACGGAGCTCGATCAGATCGCCACGTAGTCCGATTGGAAGGAACACGGGCGGTGACCGCCGCTTGTCCCAAGGACGCGGGACCAGGCAGTCGTGGTTGGTTATCGCCGATGTGTAGCAGCGATCATGAAAGAGAATTCCTTGATTGACGAATTCCTAAACTACCTGAAGTTCGAGCGCCACTTCTCGCCCCACACGGCGAAATGTTACGCGGCCGACTTGGCGCAGTTCTGTGCGTTTCTCAAGGGCGACACAGCCGCGGCAACGGGGCGTCAGAACTTCACGAGGCCCACGCCGAGACTGGTGGTGGGCGGTTCCTCTTCCGATGCGGCGAGTCCTGCCACGGCGGTTGTCTCGGAATCCAACGTCCAGCAGAAGATTCGCGACGTCGATACCGAGAAGATCAAGTCGTTCCTGGCTTTCTTGGGTACGCAGAGTTATTCAAAGTCCACCGTCGCGCGAAAGCTGGCGACCCTGCGAAGCTTTTACAAGTTCTGCCTTCGTCGTGGTTATGTCTCCACGCACCCGCTGGCGACGATCCGCACGCCGAAGCAGGAGAAGCGACTGCCGAAATTCCTCGAGATGGACCAGATTACCAAGCTGCTTTCGACTCCCGACGACAACACGCTTCTGGGTTCGCGCGATCGCGCTATGCTCGAATTGTTGTTCTCGACGGGCGTCCGCGTTAGTGAGTTGGTCGATCTGAACTTCACCGATACGGATTTCGAGGGTCAGACCGTCCGCGTGCGCGGCAAGGGCAAGAAGCAGCGAACCGCTCCGATGGGGCCAACGGCGATTGCATCCATCCAAAAATACTTGCAACTTCGTCGTGCGGACGCGCGATCGGCATCGTTCGATCAGAACGCCTTGTTCGTCAACAAGCATGGTCAGCGGCTTAGTACCCGAAGCGTCCGTCGCAAGCTGGACAAGTATCTCGCCGAGGCGGGTCTCGATCCGTCGATTAGTCCTCACACGTTGCGACACAGCTTTGCCACGCACATGCTTAACAACGGCGCGGATCTTCGAAGCGTACAGGAACTTCTGGGTCACCAGTCGCTTTCTACGACGCAGGTGTATACGCACCTTACGACGCCGCGGCTGAAGGCCGTCTACGACGACGCCCATCCGCGCTCGTAACCGCCGTCAAACTAACGAAGTAACCAGAAGCGTCGGGTCGCTTAGCGGCTCGACGCTTTTCTTGTTGTGGGAGTAGCGAAGCGAACGGCCAAAGGGCGTGCCGGATGAGCGCTTCGACAACTACTTTCCGATGCAGAAGTTTGCAAACACATGGCTCAGAAGGTCTTCGGTGGAGACGTCGCCGGTTACGCTTGCGAGTTCGTCGAGAGCCTCGCGAAGCTCGAACGCTACGAGATCGGCGCAGTCGATCATCTCGGTGGCGTTCTCGCTGAGCTTTCCAGCTCGCTGAAGCGCTACGCACGCAGCGTCGATCGCCCGCCGTTGTCGGTCGCTGAGCAGGACGACGTCCTGCGATGTCGTGCGCTCGATCCGTCCCAGTGCGTCAGCGATGGCGTCTCGCAGGTTTTCGATACCCGTACCCTCGGTCGCGCTGGTCGTGTGGACGGGGCCGAGTCGAAGGGCTTCGAGACGCTCCACGTTCCTCGCGGCATCCGTGGCCCCGAGCAGGTCGCACTTGTTTGCGACCACAAGGGTCGTTGGCACATCGAGGGAGCGCACGGTCGCGGCGAGGGCGTCGAGCTTGCGGTCCGTCAGGTCGATAACGACGCAAACCAAATCCACCCGCTCTGCCGCTGACAGCGTCAACGCTCTCGCCTGAGCGATGATGTCGTCGGGTGATTGATCCACGCCGGCGGAGTCCATCAGAAGTGCCTCGCCTCGGCCGATGCGGATGCTGGCGGTCAGTATGTCACGCGTTGTGCCCGCCGCAGCCTCACAGATCGCGCGGCGCGTCTCGCTCAATCGATTCATCAATGAACTCTTGCCGGCGTTGGGACGTCCGAGAAGCAGTACGTGCGGAAGCTGCTCGAAGCGTTCCACCGATTGCGAAGTGCGAAGTGACTCCTTTAGCTTGTTCGTGACGGACCCAATGCGGTCGCGCAGCGCCCGTGGTGTGATGAACTCAATCGGTTCTTCCGAGAAATCGATGTCGGCCTCGACAAGAGCAAGACACTCCGCGAGTTCGTCCCGCAAGTCCACCGTTTGTCTTGCGAGCCGTCCGTCCATCAAACGGCGGGCGGCGCGCAGCTGTGTATCGGACTGTGCACGGATCAACCCCGCCACCGCCTCCGCTTTGGTGAGGTCCATCGCTCCGTTGAAAAACGCTCGGGCAGTGAACTCGCCCGCCTCGGCGAGGACCGCTCCGGCGGCTTGTGCGCGTCCCAGAAGCATTTCGAGTGCGGGTGGCGAACCGATCGTCTGTATTTCCACAATGTCCTCGCGCGTGTAGCTATGCGGCGCACGGAACAAGTAGATCGAGGCAGGTAGTCGCAGGTCGTCATCGATGACCACATCGCCCGATAACCGCGTCGCTCCGGGCACGGCTGAAATGGGAGTGGCGGTGCACGTCCGGACGATCTTCCGGGCAATGGAGAGGGCACAGGGGCCGCTAAGGCGAACGATGCCTACGGCCCCGCGGCCTGGGGCGGAAGAAACCGCCACGATGGTTTCGTTTGTGCGCTCGAGCATGGCGCCGTCCGGTAACCGAGTTCCCCGCCTGACGTTGTTGCATCGTCACATCTGTTGGCACTTTGGTCAAAGGCGTCCGGTTGTCCGGGCGCGCGAGCAGTGGTGAACGCTGCGCGCGTTCCAGACGGGCGAATAAGACGGAAACGCCAAAAAGCGGACCAACCGCTGCAAGAAAAAACTTGACTTTTATCCGTGTTGTGAAGCCGCCAATGATGATTTCACCCAAAAGCGGCTCAGAAGTTTGCGGCTGTTTTTTTTATATTCTACCGTTCGGGCGAGTACCAGAACCTGTTTTCCAGTACCCAAAAGAAGGTGCGAACTAAGGGCTTCAATTATGGCACTGACCATCACGAACACGAACACGATTATGCTGCTGAACATTCTGAACCGCCACACCGCAGCCCAGGCGAACACGATCCGCCAGCTCTCCACGGGTAAACGGATCAACAGCGGAAAGGATGATCCAGCCGGTCTCATCGCCCTGCAAAACCTAAACGCCGAGCTGACGGCGGTGAACGCTTCGCTGATCAACAACCAGCGGACGGACTCGATGTTGACCGTGGCGGACGCCGCGATCGGCGAGTTGAGCAAACTGCTCAACGAGATTGAGACGCTCGTGGTCAGCTCGACCAGCAGCGCCAATCTCACCAATTCGGAGATTGCCGCCAACCAGGCGCAGATTGACGACGCATTGACGGCGATCGACCGTATCGTGAACACCACGAACTTCAACGGCAAGAGGCTTCTGGACGGTAGCTTCTCGATTCAGACCGTCGGTGTCAGCACTCAATTCATCGACAGCCTGCGGGTCTTTTCGCGGAGTCAGGTGACCACCGATACGGCGCTCACCGTGACGCGAGTCGCTTCCGCGCAGCTCGCGTCAGCGACCTTCGCATTTGCGGGCGGTACGGCCAGAACGTCCGGCACGACCCAAATCGCCATCACCGGAACGCTGGGTACGGCGACGGTGACGCTGACCAGTGGATTGACCCAGGCGCAGATCGTTTCGACGATCAACGCGGCCAAGAGCCAAACAGGCGTTTCGGCGATCCAGAACAGCACCAACATAAAACTCAACTCGACAACCTACGGCACAGATGCGTTCACAAGCGTGCAGGTGCTTTCCGGAGGGACGATCAACGCGACCTACGGCACATCGACCGGTGATGGCAACACGGCAAACGATATGTCGAACGTGTCCAAGCAGGCGGGCATCGACGCCAACATGACCATCAACGGACAGGCGACCGGTGCGGACGGGTTGGACATCACGTATAGTGCAAACGGACTGAGCCTGGAGTTTACCCTCGACAGCGATTTTGGCAGCGGAAACTCCGGCGCGACGACCACCACCGTCTTTACCGTCAGGGCGGCGGGTGGCGCGACATTCCAGCTCGGCACGACCACCAGAACGCGGGCAACAATCGGTCTCGACTCGCTGGCGTCCTACAACCTCGGTGGTGGTAACGGCACGGCGAAGCTCAGCGAGCTCAAGGCCGGCGGCGCTGTGGATCTCAAGACGGACGCGGGTGGTGCGCTAAGCGCCGTTCGTGAGGCGATTGCCGAGGTGGCCAGCACCCGAGGCCGAATCGGTGGATTCCAGAGGTTCCAGGTTGGAAGTGCGATTTCCTCGCTTCAGTCGGCGCAGAAAGGTCTGACCGAAGCAACCAGTTTGATCGGCGACACGGACTTCGCAATCGCAACCGCCAGACTCAACCAGGAGACCGTGCTCATCCAGGCGGCGATACAGCTACTCGGCGTCGCCAACCAGACGGGTTTACAGATCCTGTCACTGCTCTAACGGCCGTCAAATCGGTTCAGATCAAAAAGGAGCCGAGCGCGCTTGGGGGAGCCGCTCGTCGACGGGGTACCGCGACGGGTCGAGGGGAAAGCCTTCGGCCCGTTGTGCGTTACCAGTAGCGTCTGGGGGGTATCTCCACCGTTCGCCATTTCGCGTTTGTTCTTGAGTCGGCTCGCTCAACGTCCGATCACTCAATATGTATGTGCGCGTGCGAACCAATCCGTGGCTACGACTCCGAGGTCCGACACTTCGACGAGCTTGTTGTACAGACCGGCGAGAGCTGGTGGGGCCACCGCACGCCGGCCGGCATCCGCCGCCTCGCTCGAAGAGCACGCTTGCTGACCGATGGGATTCAACTCTCTTCAAGCGATCGGGTTCTGGAGATTGCGGCCGGTGCGGGAGCATTTACGGAGACTGTGTTGCGCCGCGTACCGCAAGCTCACATCGTCGCGACAGATATCTCCGGCGCATCGATAGATTACCTAGCCTCGCGCTTGCGTGAGTATCCGAATCTCGAACCCCGCCTCGCTGACATCACACGCTTGGAGTTCGAGGATGAAGTCTTCGACGCGGCGATCGGCAACTCAGCTCTTCATCACGTTGATACGCAACTCTGTCTGAAAGAGCTGTTCCGTGTGCTTCGACCCGGCGGACGTCTACTGATCTTTGAGCCCAATCTGCTCAACCCGGAAGTGCTATTGGAATCAACTGTAGCGCGCCGCCTTGCCGTTCGGTCGCTCGAATACTCGGTCGAGGAGCAAACGCACACACGCTGGCGTTACCGCTCGATGTTGCGGCGCGCCGGATTCGTGCAAGTGTCCGTACGTCCTTTTGACTTTCTGCATCCCAAGACACCGCGATTTCTTCTCGGCACGGTTGTGAACGTAGGACGCGTTCTCGAATGTTTTCCAATACTCCGCGAGATATCGGGTTCACTGCTTCTGGCGGCGCGCCGTCCCGCCTGAACCGCTCTTGCAGCATCCTGCTAGGGCGCCGAATCACGGCGGCGGCGGTTTTCTCTTAGCAACTGATCAAACTCCTCAGCGAAGCGCCGTCCCCCCATTTCAGGGTGCAAGAACTTCTGCTGTTCGATCACTTTAATGATTCCGTCCGGTGGATGCTGCAACTGGGTTCGGCAGCGCAGGTCGAGAAGCAGTGCTTGCCAACGTACTTCCAGCTCGGTGGACAGAGTCGTGGCGAGTCGATTGAAGGTCGGAAGCGCCTCTTGAAGTTTTCCCTGTTTCATCTTGGCGTCTGCGAGGCCAAAAACCGCTCGCAGTTCGAGTAAACTGGGCGGCGGAGCGTCCAACCCGTCAGCGTCGACGAGCGGTGCGAACATCGCTTCCGCAACATCGAATCGTCCGACCAGAAGGTTCGCCTCCGCCAATTGGATGGCCAACCCGCGTGTATGTTCGATGGACAGGGAATGTGGATACTGACGTGACCAACGCTCAAGTTGCTCAGCGAGAACCAATGCGGTTTTCGCCTTGCGAGCGGCGGCGCCCGTATCGCCGGCGGAGAGGAGCCTTTCCCACTCACTGAGGGTCGCGTCGTATAGTGATTGAAGTGTTTGACCGGCACCTTCGGGATCCGCTGTGACGTAGGCCGAGATCGCATCTGTGGCTTCGTCTAGTTGTCCCATCGCTTCATGCGCAAGGAGCCTGATCCGCCAGAGCTTACCCTGTAGATCCGGCGTATCGGGGTAACGGGTCTCAAAGTTCGTGAGTCGCCGCAAGGCGATAGCCGGCCGATTGATAAGAGGAAGGATGTCGACGTCGGCAACGGCGAGCAGGCCGTCCGCGAGAAGTCGTTGTACGGCTTGCTTTTGTATGCCGTCAACCTCGCGAGCCCTCTCGGCGATTCGCATCAAATCGCGGTAGGCAGAGAGTACGGCGTCCACATTTTCCGTGAAGCCTGCGTCGCGGGTTCGTGCAGGCGCTTGCTCCTTGACCACACGCACGAGCGAGAGCAGCCGGAGGTGCGCACCGCTCAGATAGTGCTCGTGGCCGGGGTCGACCTGGGCGTATTCGGCGGCGGCTTGTGCGTATTCCCCCCGGTGGCTGAGTAGTTGAGCGTAATAGAACCGCCAGTACGTAGCCTCCTCCGAGTTCGGGTGGTGGTGAAGCAGCGTTCGCAACGCGTCCGCGTAGAATTCGCCGACGTCACCAGCCGGATCACCCACATCTTGGGGGTTATCCTCAGAAGTATACGCCGTTGCGGCGAGTTGAACGGCGAGCGTGGCTGCTTCCAGAGCATCGGGCGATTCGCCGTGGGCGCGGGCAATTTCGAGGAAACACTTCGCAGCACGCACGACTTCGCCCCGGCGATAGTGGGTCACTCCGAGTTGTCGAAGAATCTCCGGTGCGAAGGCTCGCGTCGTGTCGTCGAGTCCGGCGAGGAATTTTTCACCGGTTGCGACGGCGCGATCGAGAAGGCTGGCCGTTTCGGTATCGTCGACCGACTCCTGGGAGAGCAGAGAGGCCAGTCGTGCCGCCAAGTCGACGGGGTCAAGCTGCTCGATGGGCGTATCCCGCGGTATCGTTCGATTGAGCGCCGCGTAGAGTTCGTCGCGGCGGCCGGCGTACTCGACGATAAGTTGAGCAAGCGCCTGCCAGGCGTCGCTGCGATAGGTAGCGGCATCGACGGACAGTCCGGCCTTCTCCGCGGCGTCGGCGTGTGCGCGGTTCAGCGACCGTTCGAGTATAGCCGCCACCATCGCAACGCCGAACGCATCGACCTGATCCTGTTCCGCAACGCCGCTGAGTTTTCGCAATCGCTCTATACCTGCGGCTGCAGCCTTCCACCGTCGAGCGTCCCGGTCGTTTCGAATTCCTTCGATCTCCGCCAGGGTGACCGCCCACGCCACGCCGCGACGTTCGGTCGGATCGGTCAATCGACTGGCGAGTATGCGCGTATGGTCGAGAAATTCCCTTGCTTTGTGGTGGTCGTTGAGGCGCCGGAAGCTCATGCCCGCCAGTAGCGTGGCGGGAATCTGCACGCGGCTTTGCTCGTGCGGTGTCTTGAGGATCGTAGGTTTGTCGGTGAACGTTGTGAGGATTTCGTTAAGCTGTCGGGCGAGCGCCGGATCGTCGGGCTCGCGATGGAGGCAGTCATAGAAAAGCGTCCAGAGCAGGAGGTAATCGGCGTTGGGCGCAATCTCATCGAGCTGATCGAGGTAGCCCGTTCCCTCGATCCGTCCGAACTGAGATGTGGACAGTTGATCGATACGCACGTACTCGTCTGCGATGCGCTGGATCAAGGATCGAACCACATCGATCGCCTGCGCGGAGATGGGGGCGAGGCGCTGACGGTCATCGTCGTTTCCGCCGCTGTAGAGAATGTTCGTAGCATACGTCTCCGCCTGCTTATAGAGGATCGAGTGGCCGAGCGTGAACAGCCAGTCGAAACGGCGCACGTCGTCCGGGTTCTGCTCGACGAGTTGCACTAAGATTTCGTTGGCCTGGACGATCGCGCGCCGTCGCTCCTCGACGGGCTTGGTGCCGTCGTCGAACGTCGCGAGTTTCACTTCGCGCGTCATGAGCATTACGTCGATCGGGCTCTCGGGAGGGAATTCCTTCAGATGTAGTTCGAGTAGCTCATGGAGTCCGCGCTTTTTCAGACCTTCGCGAAACAGTGCGGTGCTCAGGCGGGTCTCTTCCGCGGGTCTACCGGGCGTGACTTCGGAGTTCGCGCGCACCGAATCCTGGGCACGCGCGGCGCCCGCGAAGATCAGAGGGAGGAGCATCAGCGTGACGTTAAGGTTCAGCGAAGGCAATGTTCTTGCACCCGGCGCGTAGCGCAGCGTTCCAGCAGCCCACGACGTGATCCCATCGAACCTCGGCCTCCGACACGATGACCACCGGCGTTTCGACGTCGAAGCCCGGCTGTTGCTGAATCCGTCGGAGGAAATCGGGCAACTCGGCGATGGTGCGCGGGGCGGGCTGAAACCGGTCGACCTGAATCGCGAAATCGTCGAATGACGGTCCTGTCCCAACCAGACGAATCACGATCGGGCTGAACGGTAACGCGACCGCGCTTCCCGTCTGCGGCATTTCGGCGGCGAGAATTCCCTCCGGTCGCTCGAATGTACTGGTGACAATAACGAAGCTGAACAACAGGAACGTCATGTCGATCATCGGAGCCATGTTCAAGACGATCGCACGTCTGCCCGACCTGGTTCGGCGTTTGGTCCGGCGCGACCTCGCCCGGTCGGACCTGTCACGTTTTCCGGCGCCGTTTCCGCTGGGTTCAACCATGCTACGGTGTCTCCCCGACGTGAGCGACGATGTTTAACATCTTGATGTCATTGTCCGCCACAACTCGCATGGCAGCCCGAACGTCGGCGTAGGGCAGCCGCCGGTCCGCTCGTACGACCGCCTCGAGGTTGACCGATTCTCTTTTCATCGCCGCGAGACGCTCTGCGATCACGTGCAACGGTTCCGGCGCGTTGGGGCCCAGGCTGTAGAGCGCGCCGGCGGTCGAAGATGCACCCGAGCCGGGTATTCGGCAATTGATGACGACACGTTCCGGCATCCTCGCGAGCTGAGCCTTGCTTTCGTCCGGCTTGGGTAATTCCATACGCACCTGCTCCGCCGAGGACAAGTGACACACCAACATGAAGAAGATCGTTAGAATAAACATCATGTCGAACATGGGCGTGGCGTTAAAGGCCATGACTTTCGCTGGCAATCGGCGATGGTGGCGTGTGTGTCGCATCTTAGTTCACGTCTCGCCGTTCAAACGGATGCTTGCGGTGTCGTCTCGGCGGACCCCTGCCCCGGCTCTTCCCCGCTGCCCGGTGCGAACACCGACAACATTCGGTCAGCCGTCAGGGCGCACTCGGCTGTCAACACGTCGATTCGGTTTCTAAACAGGGCATAGATGCTCAGCGACGGAATCGCGACGGCGAGCCCCCAGAACGTTGTGATCAGCGCCACGGCCATCCGATCGGCAACGATGCGCGCACCGGGAAGTCCGTCGGCGGCGTGAATCTCCGCGAACAACAGGATCATGCCATAAACCGTGCCGAACAGCCCGATCATCGGTGAAACGTTCCCGATGACGTTGAGGTATTCGATCTTGCGAAAGAACCCGGCGGATCGTTCGTCGAGTGCATCCTCAACCGCACGCTCCATCGCGTCGTATCCGTTGGACGCTTCGAGAAGACCTGTGTTGAGGATGTACCCCATCATGCTGGGGTCGTCCGCGGTGAACTGGATGGCTTCGAGGTATTTCTTGCCGTGAATCAACTCGCGCGTGTGTTCAATCGCCTCCGCCGGCACGATCGTCGCACGGCGAATCGAAAGGCCATGCTCGATCGTCAGCGCCAACATTACGACCGACAAAACGATCAACAGGTACGCGATCCAGCCGCCCTTAACCACGAAAAAGTCGAAGTACTTCAGCCCTTCGACGGTCCCGCCGTCCGCATCGCTTTGCGACCACACCTGGGATGTGGACAGAAACAACACCACCAGAACCATCACGGCGATCATACCGACGAGTCGTGTACGCACGGCCTTCTCCTATTTGACGTCGTGTCCTGGCGTCCGATCCGGGGCGGTGCCTCTCACCGCGACGTACCTGTACGCAGGCGTGCGAGCATCGCCTGCGCCTGACTCTTGACTTTTTCGCTCGCCCCAACGTGTGCGAGGCATTCCGAAAGCATGACCCTCGCTCGATCCCTATTGCCCAATTGTTCGAGCGCTGTGGCTGCGCCGAATAATGCGTCGGCGGCGCGGGTATCGTCGCCCATATGGATCACCACACGCATAAAGGGCCATGCGGCGCGAATCACCTCTTCACGTGTCTTCGCCGACCGAAGAAGACTCTCGCCCTTGATGAGCAGAAAATCCGCCAGCACCGACTCCGGGCAGTCGCGGATGGCGCGGTCCAAGGCGGCGCGCACGGTCGCTGTCGTGGCCCCGCCGAGCACTTCTCGAAACGCGGACGTCAGAATCGTGTAAACCTGCTCCGATCGAATCGACGCTGCGATCGGAAGCGCGATCGCACGCATCGCCGCTGAGGTCGCCCGTCGATCGCCGTTGGCCTTTAATATCTTGAAGCGTACCAGCGCAAAGAGCAGGTGTTGCAATGGTTCGGGCGCAGCCGCCAGGGCCAAATCCAACTCTCGAATCGCACGACCGAACTTGGCAGTACGACGTTGAGGAATTCGTTGTGGAATCAACCGGGCGGCCGCCCGCGCACCGGACCGCTTCCCACGAGCGAGACGAACGAAGTAGCCCGTTGCTTTGTCGATCTGGTCCGCTCGATCGTACGCAATGATCAACCGCGCGGCGATCAACTCACTCCAGAAATCGGTACTGAGTTTCAGCGCGCGCTCGTATCGCGCTGCCGCCTTTTGCGGTTCACCCGAAGCGAGGAAGCGCTCGGCTTCATTGAAGTCGTCGAAAACGCCTGTACGGTCGACGATGATCAAATCAATATCGCCGATATGAACCGCTACGCTCATGCCTTCGGCCGATCGAAACCGAAGTTGTCCGTCCTCGAGCGTGCGAATCCGTGCGCCTCGATAGTTTTGTTTGCCCACAACGATCTGATCGGCGCGCGTGGGGAGTACCCATAGCAGCGCAACGCAGGCCGCTGCCACTCGGCAAAGTGTAGCGCCGCCTAGGATTGTTGATCTAGGGTAGGTCATACTCGGAAACGAACTTGAACTCTCCGCCGTGCTCCCTCGCAATCCCTTCCAGGATTTCGCGCCCGCCCTGGTCGAGGTAAGCGATCGTGTAGATCCTCGTGTGCCGTCCTCGGTTCCACGCATCAAGCTTGGCGGGCAGGTCTGGATCGAAGCTGATGCCGTCGCTGAGAAGGTAGATGAGATCGGGCTCCATCGCGAGCGCTCGGCGCAAGGCCAACTCCGGTCGGGTGCCCCCACCGGCGGCGACGTTATCAAGAAACTTAAAGAAGTCCCTCCGATGGGCGTCGATCGCATTCACCAGTCGCCGGGGCGGGTTCTCCAGAGGCGCCCCCGAATTAAAGAAGATGACGTGAAACTTCTGACTACGCCGAAGTGCGGATATCGATCGTTTGAGCTCGGCCCGCACGTGAAGGAACGTATCGACCATCGAGCCGCTTCGGTCCACCACGTACACGATCGACCGTACGCCCGGCGCTGATCCGCCGACGCCGAAAAACTCCGGTCCCGCTCCGCCACCCGCCGACAGGCCGTACTTGCTAAGATCCAAAGCGCCCACCGAGCCCGCTCGGATTCCGAGGATCGAAAACTCCGGAGCCTTCAGCGATCGCGGCTGAACAAGTTTCGCAAGCGCCACCGCGTCGCGATTCGGTGTGAAGCGCTTAGCCAGCGGGTCGGGCGTGTCTCGCTGGCGCTTCTTATCCGGGACGTTTGCAGCAGCCGTTGGAACGGCGTCGATCTCGCCGATGACCTGAGCGTGCGCTACGGGAAGCCTCGGCTCCTCGTTGGGCGAAAAGGGAAACACCAGGAGAAACATACTCGCGAACGCTACGGTGTGTACCAGGACGGACAGCACCCAAGCCCCGGCGACGCCTCGCCCGGTCAGACTCATCGCGGCGGAGCCTTCGTGCCCCGATCGATGCGGATCGATGATCTCGACGGCGTCCACGTGGGTCATGGGGAATTCCTCGGGCCTGCCGCTACGGTGCCACGCGCGAAAGCCGTTGTGGTGGGTGCGGCGGGCATCGGCGGCGCTTCGCCGGGCCGGGCACGCCAACACCGAGAAAAGTGTAGTTCGACGGACCTCACCGGTCAACGTAAAACGCAAACGCCACCGATGCATAACGATGCGCCGGTAGGGCACGACGGAGCGGCTGGCGATCATCCCCCCACACTCTGCTTTCCGGGCACGCGAGCATGGGGTACACTCCCGACATGCACCGACGCGATATGGCTGTAAGTGGGCTGACGCGGAGCATGCGGCGCGTACTCATCGCGTGCTTCGCGTTGGCCGTCTTACCGTCCTCCTCCGTCGCCGACGAGTCCGGTGCCAAGGGCCGCACCGACCAGAACCCCAGCGACATCGCGGCGTCGCCGGTTCACGTCTCCCTTCCGGAAGGCTTCGACGACGAAGCTTCCTTCGCTCGATCCGTTCAAGACGACGTGAAGCGACTCATCCAGCGGGCGGAGCAAGCTCAAAGCCGCGCGCTCCAGGCGGAGCTTTTCCTGGCTGCGGCGAATCGGCTTCTCGCCTCCGGAATGGAGCTAGCTTGCACGAGTCGATTGATGCGGCTCAAGATCGCCGACGAGGCTCCGACCGACTCGTCGCTGGGAGCGCTCCTGGATCGTGTCGACGTGCTGCTTGGTAATTGCGAGACCGCATCAGGCGATCTCGAACGGGGGACCACTGATGCGCCCGACGGAGCGGAGGCTACCGAAAGCGCAGACAGGTCTCGCCGTGAAACGATCACCCACCGTCTCGCCGCGCTGCGCGCGTTCGCCCAAGCGGTTCGAGCCTACGCCCTTCCCGGGGGCGGTTCACGCTCGGCGCGATCAGCCGCCTCGGGTTTGTCGTTCCTTCGTGAAGATCACGATCCCCAAACCGCTGCCGCCGCTTCGTTGTGGCAGGCTGCGCTTCGAAGTGAGGAGGCTGAGGGAACCCGTGCTCTTTCGATTCTGGACGAAGCTACCGCGGATCTGCCGGCTGGTTCGTTGCCCTATTCCTTCTTCTCGCGACTCTTGCGATGCCGCCTGCTGGCTGAGCGGGGTTCATGGGCCGCGTCGCTTGCCATGGTCATGCAGGTCGAGGAGCGGTGTAACGACTGGTTCACCGACGACGACCGACGCGAGCTCGCCCTGCATAGCTGCGCCGCGCTTCAGATCGACATTCTTAGGCAGTGGCACGACGGAATCGCGACACCGGCGGGCGATGAGCA
>JADFRO010000142.1 GCA_022561255.1 Planctomycetota bacterium
CTCCAGATCCACCGGCGGCTGTTTCCGCTGCGGCACCCGCACCGGCGGTGGCGGCAAAAGCGCCCAGCGCAGCGCCGCAGACTTCCATGGCCGGCGCCCCCGATCCGGCGATCGCCGCGTTGCTGCGCGCAACCACGGCACGTGGTGGGAATGCCGGGATTCTTCGCCGTGGCGAATCGATGTCCGACGACGCGGAGGCCTGGAGTCGCAAGGCTGCCAAGGATCTGCCGCCGGACGCAAGGCAGGCGAAAGTGCTGGAGGCGGCAAGGAAAGCTCGCAAAGACCCGGACTCAGGTCGTCGTGAGTTCACCGGTAGCGTCGCCCTTGTCACGGGATGGGTTGCGTTCGGTCTCGGAACCGGCGTTGCGGTCGGGCCCGCTTTTGCTCGATTCATGATGCCCAACGTGCTGGAGGAGCCCGACCCGCGAATTCGCGTTGGGAAGATTCAGCGCTACACCGAGATGGAACCCGGGGACGTCAACGAAGACTACAAGCCCCAGGGCATCTGGATGATCCGCGAAGAGGGGCGGATCGCGGCGCTCAGCATCATCTGCACGCACCTTGGCTGCATTCCCAACTGGCTGCCTAACGATCGAAAGTTCAAGTGCCCGTGTCACGGCAGCGGATACAAACCGAACGGAATCAACTTCGAGGGGCCAACGCCGCGACCGCTCGAGCGTTTCAAGGTGTTTCTGGAAGATGGCCTTGTCATTGTGGACAAGAGCAAGAAGTTCCAGTTTGAGCTGGGTCAGTGGGATCTACCGGGAAGCTACTTGCTAACGTAGGTCTCGCGGGAATGGAAACTTCGGCTTAACGAGGGATCGTAGGCACATGTTCGCACGCTTTGGGAATTGGGTTCGCGAGGGTCAAATCTGGGGTAGCGTTTTTCGGCACGGTGTTCCGCGCGACCGTCGCACGCGTGCGATGGCGATCCTTACCAACGTGTTTCTTCATCTGCACCCCGTGGCCGTACGTAAGAGCGGGATTCGACTGTCGTTCACCTGGTGCATGGGCGGATTGACGTTCTTTCTGTTCCTCGTGGAGATCGTTACGGGTGTGTTGTTGATGTTTTACTACCGCCCGACGGTCGAATACGCCTACTTCGACATCCAGGGACTGCGGGCCACGGTCACCCTGGGGCTCCAACGTGAGCTGCACCGGTGGGGTGCGCACGCGATGGTCATCACGATCTGGTTGCACATGCTTCGTGTGTTCCTGACCGGGAGTTACAAGCCGCCGCGCGAGTTCAACTGGAGCATCGGCGTCATTCTGCTGGTGTTGACGCTGTTGCTGTCGTTTACGGGCTACCTGCTTCCGTGGGATCAGCTCGCGATGTGGGCGATCACGGTCGGCTCCAACATGGCCCGGGCGACCCCGGGCGTGGGGACGGAGGGTCCGCTTTCGTCGTTTATCCAGATCGGCGGCGTGCCGTTGGTCCATGCCGGCGACGACGCCCGGTTCGGTCTGCTCGCCGGAACGTTCGTGGGGCCCAACGCGTTGCTGCGATTCTACGTGCTCCACTGTGTGTTTATACCGGTTGTCGTGACGGTTCTGCTGGCCGTGCATTTTTGGCGGGTGCGAAAAGACGGTGGAATCAGCGGGCCTTTGTAGCGTACGGATCGCTGGGATTCGGGAAAACCAACACGGCGCAATTCAATGATGTCATCGCTCTTAGCAGCTGGTTCCATCTTCGACACGATCAAGGACGGCATTAATGCGCTCTGCCAGCCGCACTGGTTCTTGATCCTTTCGGTGGTTGCTCTGATCGTGTTCCTGCTTGGCTACCGCCGATTCACCAAGCCGGTCTTCGCGATTCCGTTCGCGGCCGTCTGCATCGTATTCTTCCTTGCGAGTTGCCTCGACCCGAACTTCGTGGAGATCGTTAAGAAGGCGGACAACGTTCCGATCGTCATGATGATGTTCGCGGTTTCGTTCTTCCTTTGGTTGGCGTTCCGCCAAGCGGCGTTAAACGACGAAGCGACGGAGAACGGTCAGCCGCTGATCGAAGCGGGTGCGGATGACAAGGTTTTGGTTTGGCCGGACCTCGTCTATATCGAACTGATTGCGTTGGTTCTCTGTACGGCGTTTCTGGTAGTTTGGGCGATCGTGCTGCGAGCCCCGCTGGAGCAACCGGCGGACCCGAACGTCGCGCCGAATCCCGCCAAAGCGCCCTGGTACTTCCTTGGTCTGCAGGAAATGCTGGTCTACTTCGACCCGTGGCTCGCGGGTGTGGTCTTTCCGGGTCTGATCGTCGTGGGGCTGATCGCGATCCCGTACATGGACACGAACCCGCGCGGTAATGGTTACTACACGTTCAAGGAGCGACCGTTTGCGATCACGACGTTCCTCTTTGGATTTTTGATTCTGTGGGTGGTGTTGATCATTTTCGGCACGTTCCTGCGTGGTCCGAACTGGAACTTCTTCGGTCCCTACGAGTATTGGGATCTGCACAGGCCGATGGCGCTGTTGAACACGGAGTTTCACGATCTGTTTTGGATCACGCTCATGGGCCGCGCGCTGCCGACGGAGAGCTGGGCGTTTGTGCCCGGGTATATCATTCGGGAACTACCGGGGATTTTGCTCGTGGGCGCCTACTTCGTCTTGGGTCCACTCGTGCTGCGCATGTTGTTCTTCCGCAAGCTCTACTTGCAGATGGGCTTTGTTCGCTACGGCGTGATGTCGACCTTGATGCTGGTGATGATGCTCATGCCCATCAAGATGGCTCTGCGGTGGACGCTGAACCTGCATTACATCGTGGGAATTACGGAGTGGTTCCTTAACGTCTGACGGTCCGGGGAAGCAAGTGCGGCGGCGGACGCCTCCGCGTGGATGATTAAGCGATGCCGATTCCCGAACAACGTTTGTATCACCCCGAGCGGCTGAACCGATGGTTCGCCGTAAGCAGCATTCTGATGACCGCATCGATCCTGTGGATGATCGACGTGGACTACGACCGCCCGTGGAAGGAATTCCAGGACGACTACTTCGTCGGGAAAGCCGCCCTCGCCCACCTCGACTATCTGGACGCCACGCGAGAGGAACGTCGGGATGAGGTGGAGGAGGCGCGGAAGCGTCTGGCCGATACGCGAGAAATGGCTCGACTGACGACGAGCACGAAGCACGCCGAACTCGTCGTGAATCTGGACAAGGCCGATCTTGCCTTCCGAATTGCCTCGGCTCCGTTTAGCAAGGCGGAGCAGGTTCTTGAGGTGACCAAGGACACTTACGAGCGGAGGCTGGGCGAGTTCGGTCCTGAGCACGCCAAGACCGTTGCTGCCCGCAGGCAGTTCCGTGAGGAAGAGGAAGAGCTCGAACGACTCCGGAAGGAATCGGAGCACTGGGAAGACACGCGCAAGCAAGTGCAGGTCGAACTCCGCGATCTTGATAAGCCGATCCGCGACGCGGAAAAGACCCTAAACGATCTCGAAAAGGTAGCGGCGGACGCGCTTCAAAACGATCAGCAATACCGTGGTGTGCTCACGGACGACGGACTGCTGGGGGGGCTGCCGATCGTTCGTAGCGTCATCAACGCGCCGCTTTTTGACTTCGCTGCGCCGAAGAACACACCGGGGCATCATGAAATTAAGCAACTCGTCTTGTCCGACGTGCGTCAGCGGCTCAACTACATGGAGACCTATACCACCGACCGATGCACAACGTGTCACATCGCCATCGACGACCCTGAATTCTCCATGGAGAAGCTCGCGCAGAAACTCGAGCGATCCTTGCCCGGTGTTGACGAAGCGATGCTACGCCTGGGTCGCGACGCCCTCGGTTTTCCCAACGCTCCGACGCACGAAGCGAGCGGTACCCCCTTTCCTACGGGTGAGGTTACGGAGCACTGGGACGAGCTGACGGATGCGCAGCAAAAGGATTATTTCGAGGCTCTTCTTGCGGAAGTCAACACGTACCTTAAAGCCAGCGGTCGCAAGACGATCGAACTCGGTCAGCCGTTGCTGGCGCATCCCGACCTGGATCTGTTCGTCTCCGTCGATTCCGCCCATCCGATGGCCAAGATCGGCTGCACGGTTTGCCACGAAGGCAATCCGCAGGAGACCGACTTCGTCCAGGCGGCACACTCGCCCGCTACCCACGAAGTGCAGGAGCGCTGGGCTGACAAGTACTACATTCACATGCTCGGTGTCCCCAACATTACGTTCGAGACCGTCGCTCACTACTGGGACCGGACGATGCGCCTGCCTCAGTATACCGAGGCGGGTTGTGCGAAGTGTCACTCGCAGATTACGGACATCGATCGCTTCGCGGGCAAGCGTAAGGGCGCTCGAATCAATCTCGGACAGCACCTCTTCCTTGAGGTGGGGTGCATAAACTGTCACAACGTGGACGATCTGAAAGGATCGCGGCGCGTGGGGCCGGACCTGGCGCGCGTTGCGTTCAAACTGACGCCGGGCTTTGTACAGCGATGGGCATATTTTCCACAGAAGTTTCGGCCATCGACGCGCATGCCGCACTTCTTTGAGCAAGAGAACAACAACGAAGGTAGTGATAACCAGTTCGATCCGCACCCCGTTCTGCGATCGCAAACCGAAGTTGCTGCGATCAGCAAGTATCTGTTCGCTGTCTCCACTGAGTTCGCCGTTTCCACCGAGTGGTATCCGGTTCTTCCGCCGGAGGGCGTTACCGGCGACGTCGAGCGTGGGCGAGAGCTCTTTCGTACGGCCGGCTGCCTGGCGTGTCACTCGAATCTGGTGGAGTTCGGCGAGGAGTGGATCACGAAGGATCTGATCCACCGCGAGAGCCTGACCGCCGAGACCGCGCTCTACCGCTACAAGGGGATGACCGCCGAGCAGCGTACGCGGTATGCAATGGAGCACTTCAGCACGAATACGGACACGTTCTTCTCTCCCGAAAAGACGCGCTTCGATGCGGAGCGTGACTACAACCCGCCCTCGTTTAGCCGTTTCGCGCCGGAGCTGTCGGGTATCGGTTCCAAGGTGACGTCGGATTGGCTGTACTCGTGGCTGATCGAGCCGACGCATTATGCGCCCGACACCAAGATGCCGAGCATGCGCCTGACGCCGGAGGAGGCTGCTGACATCGCAGCCTATCTCATGACGCTCAAGAACGAAGAGTTCGGGCAGACCGAATTCACGATGGACGCGGAGGCCTGGAAGATGGCCGACGATCAGATCTTCGCACTTCTCGCGTCGCAGCGATCGGAACGCCGTAGCCGTGCGATCATGAAGGACGAGGGTCAGGAACTGACCAACATGATGGTCGCGCAGCTCGAGAAGCCCCTCAAGGGGCGGCAGGCGGCGTACGATCTTATCAGCGGCATGTCGCTGGAGGACAAAAAGCTTACGTTCCTGGGCAGCAAAATGATCGGGCACTACGGTTGCTACGCGTGCCACAACATTCCCGGGTTCGAGGAAACGACTCCGCCGGGCACCGACCTGAGTGGTTGGGCGGAAAAGCCGATCTCTCAGCTTGATTTTGCCTTTTACGAGCACGCCTTCCATCACATGCGCGAAGAGAAGGAGCACATCTACGGACAGGTGTATCAAGAAGGCGCGGAAGAGCTGAACTACTGGTCGCCCACGGACGATCGCACGAAGGAGCAGATCACGCATACACATGGTTCCTTTGCGAAACACAAAATGCTGAACCCGCGCATTTGGGATCGGGGGAAAATCAAGAAGCCTTACGACAAGCTGAAGATGCCCAACTACTATTTCTCCCAGGAGGAAGCCGAGGCACTTACGACCTATCTGCTATCGCGACTTCCGCCACGGGTAAGCGACAATCTACGCGTCAATTACAAGGAGGACGTGCTCGGTCCGATCGCCAAGGGACGGAGTCTGACGCGAGAGTTGAACTGCATCGGTTGCCATGAGATCGAGGACAACGCCCCGATGGTGCAGCAATACTTCCGGCGCACTTTGGATGGTGAAGAGGTATTCGACGTGACGAACGCTCCGCCGCTTCTGTGGGGTGAAGGTGCGAAGGTACAGCACAATTGGCTCCACCGGTTCCTGCAGCACGTCGAAACGCTGCGACCTTGGTTGCAGGTACGCATGCCCAGTTACAACCTGACGGGCGAACAGGCGACGACGCTGGTAGAGTATTTCGCAGCCCTGAGTCAGTACGATTCGGCTACGCTCAAACAACTGCTCGATCCGGTCAACGCCCATCTCGTCGAGCGCCCCGAGTTGTCCGCGGACTGGTATCAGAAAGAGTCGCTGAAGGACAAGGCAGCAAGCCTTCGCCGCTGGGCCGTGGATCGTAAGCTCATGAGGCCGGGTGACATCGATCCGCTTTCGCTGTCACCGGAGCGACTTCGGTCGGCCCACGCCACACTTCTGGATCGCGTCGGGTTCTTACAGAAGCTCTACGACGTGAAGTACCCCTTCGTAGAGCCGGCTGGTCCGCTCGGCTCGCAGGAGCGGTTTGCACTCGGCGAGCGTTTTATCAACGACATGGGTTGTCTGAAGTGCCACGTGCTAGGCCCGATGTTGCCGGGCCCGGCTACCACCACGGCTGAGTTCGTGCAGGTCTACCGACTGGACGGCGTAACTGGGGAGGGAGACTCGGCGCGGGCGATTCTTAACGGCGAACCTTATGCGGTCGGTTCCGTCATCGATGGCCACACGCTTGTCAGTGCCGAGAACGTTTTCTATGCGTCGGGCGACGTTGACACCAAGGCCGTGGTGGAAGGGCCCGACGGTAAGGGCGGGATCGAACGCGTCCTGCTGATCGCGGCGAGTGCTCCGAATCTCGGGTTGACCAACCAGCGACTCCGCAGAAGCTGGGTGTTCGACTGGATGCTAGAGCCGCAGTTGATTCAACCGGGCACGAAGATGCCCCAAAACTTCGCGGATGGGGTAAGCCCTTACGAAGGCGATCCGAATTACGTGGGTTTGAACAGTTTGGACCAGATGAACCTTTTGGTTGACTACATGTTCGACGCGGGGGCGCGAAACTCCCGTATTCCGCTGCCTAAGATCGAGGCGGTGGCCGCAGACGACGAGTTCGGCGAGGACGAGGAGTTTGAAGACTAGCGCTTGTTTGGCGATGGTATGATCGACGGAACAGTTGGCAGGATTTCACAGGCATGGAGGACGAGCGGTTGTGCGAACGGAGAGCCAAATCGGTTCGACACGCTCGCCGCTTGTATGGGAAGCGAAGTAAATTTGGCTTGCAATCGGGCCACCGATCGCATACAAGCCGCGTTCGAGTTGGACTCGAGCGCTTGAACGAAGGAGTCACATTATGAACGGTGTAAAGTTGTTGTTCTGGGCGGTCGCCGGTGCTCTGCTTATCGGTGCGGGGGCGACCCCTTGCCGTGCGGAAGATAACGCGATTATCAAAGGGAAGATCATTTTCGCGGGTGACATGGCCAAGTGCAAACGATCCATTCTCG
>JADFRO010000143.1 GCA_022561255.1 Planctomycetota bacterium
CGTCGTTGCGTTGGAGATCGCGGGTGTGCTGTTGCTCGTGTCGATGGTCGGTGCGATCGCACTATCAAGAAAGAAGGTCGCGTCCGAATGATTTCGAGCCCCGCCGCGTCCACTGGGACAAATCGGCAGAGAGGTGGAGCCGTTCTGATGGCTGGCGTAACGGAGTATCTCATCGTAAGTGCCCTGCTGTTTGGGATCGGGCTCGTCGGGTTCATGACGCGGCGAAACCTGATTGTGATCTTTCTTTCCACCGAGATCATGTTCCAGGGCGTGGTGGTCAGCGCTGTGGCGTTCGCCCGCTTCTACCACCACGTCGAGGGGCAGGCCTTCGCGTTGTTTCTGCTGCTCATTGCCGCGGTCGAGGCGGGCCTGGCACTTGGCATGGTGATGTTGTTGTACCGACGAAAGGGAACGCTTGACGCCGAAGTCTGGTCCGTCATGCGCGGGTAGGAAATCAACGTGACGCCTGAAACCATCGAGGCCTTGCGAACCTACGGATTGGCGATATTGCTTGCGCCGCTTGCGGGAGCGATCATCGCCGGTGCGTTTGGCTCCAAACTGCTGCGCGATCGAACGCATTGGGTTTCGCTGCTTGGCGTGGCCGGGGCGTTCGCGGCGGCGGTGGCGCTTTTCGTAACCATGCAGTCAGCGCCGGTCGACGCGCGTAGCGTGGTCATCCCCATTTACGATTGGATCACAAGCGGAACGAACTCCGTGTTCCGCTTCGAGCTACTGATCGACCCGTTGACCTCGGTGATGCTGTTAACGGTGACGGGAATCTCGACGCTGGTGGTGATTTATTCACGCGACTACATGCGTCACCACGGCACTCCGGAAAAAGGGTACGAGCGGTTCTTCGCTTATCTCGCCCTTTTTGTGTTTTCGATGTGCGTGCTCGTTTTGGGCGGGAACTTCATTCTACTGTACGTCGGCTGGGAGCTCGTCGGGCTGTGCAGCTATCTTCTGATCGGTTTTTATTACGGCAGGCCCGCCGCCGCAGCAGCAGCCAAGAAGGCGTTCCTGGTCAACCGGGTCGGCGATTTCGGTTTCGGGCTGGGCATCCTATTGATCTACTTAACGTTCGGAACCCTCGAATACGGCGCGGTATTCGACTTGGTTCGCCAGGGTGTCACCGACTCGGGAGCGGCGATTCCGGATGGTCGCGTCACGGCCATCGCACTGCTGCTGCTGTGCGGTGCGTGTGGTAAGAGCGCCCAGTTGCCGCTTCACGTTTGGCTTCCCGACGCCATGGAAGGCCCGTCGCCCGTGTCGGCGCTGATTCACGCTGCGACGATGGTTACGGCTGGCATCTACATGATCGCGCGATGCGGAGCCATTTTCACGGCGTCGCCGGTCGCGATGACGGTCGTCGCAACGATCGGAGCGGCGACGGCATTGTTCGCAGCGACCATTGCCCTCGTACAGACGGACATGAAGCGCATTCTGGCGTACTCGACGATCAGCCAGCTCGGCTACATGTTCCTGGCGATCGGTGTCTACGCGGCGGATTCAGCCATGTTCCATCTGTTCACGCACGCGTTCTTCAAGGCGCTGCTGTTTCTCGGAGCGGGCAGCATCATGCACGCAATGGGCGGCGTCATCGACGTACGATATTTCGGCGGGCTTCGCAAACTCCTGCCTTACACGTTCATCACGTTCCTGATCGGTTCGCTCGCGCTGGCGGGCTTCCCGCTGCTGAGCGGGTTTTTCAGCAAGGATGAGATCATCCATCACGCGCTGTCGGTCCACCCGATCCTGGGCGTCATCGGTTTGATCACGGCTGTGCTCACCGCGTTTTACACGTTTCGTATGGTGTTCCTCGCATTTTTCGGCCCAACGCGCGTACCGGAAGGCGCTGTCGCCCACGAGGCGGGCCGTTGGATGCTGCTGCCGCTGTTTGTTCTTAGCGCTGGCGCGATTGGTGCGGGATACCTCGGCGTCGAAGTGACGGGTAAAGGCTTTCACCATTTCCTTGAGCCGGTGTTTGAGCATACGTTTATCGCCGCTGGAGCGCTTCACGGCGCGGGGCACGCCTCTGTTGCGCATGGCGGTTTCTGGGCCGAGTATTGGTTGATGGTCCTCTCCGGCGGGTTGGCGATCGTCTCGATGATCGTCGCATACGTGTTCTACGTTCGCGCCCCGTGGATTCCCGGGCTCGTCAAAGCCTCAGCAGCCGGCGTGCATCGTACGCTGTGGAACAAGTATTTCGTGGACGAAGCGTACAGCCTGGTGGTCGTCGAGCCCGCGCGTCGGATCGGCAAGATTTGTGTTGCTCTGGACGACTATCTGATTGACGGCATCGTCTGGTTTGTTACGGCAGTACCTCGTGCGCTGGCCTACGCGTTGCGAACGACGCAGTCGGGCGTGTTGCAGGGATATGGGTTCAGCATGGTAGCCGGTGCTGCGGTGATCGTGGTGCTGGTTTTATGGCGCTAAACGTGTTTGTTCAGCGAACGGAAACGATCTCGTGACGAGTTGGATTCTCACGATCACCATTCTCTCACCCGTTGCGGGGGCACTTCTGCTGATGTTGCCGCCCTACGGAGATCGCGCGTCCATTCGCCGCAGTGCGGTGCTCTATTCGCTCGTAACGCTCGGGCTGACGATTCTAGCGCTCACCCGTTTCTACAGCATCGAGGAAGCAAGCGACGGCGCCTTCGTGCTGATGCATGAGCTTCCGTGGATCGTGGGCGAGTCCGTCGAAGTCGTCGACATGGACGGCTATCTCGTGGAGAAACCATCGATCGACATCAGCTATCGCGTCGGCGTAGACGGTATCAGCATCTGGCTCGTCGCCCTGACGTCTTTTCTGATGCCGCTGGCGATTCTATCGAGCTTCACCGCTATCCGGGAACGCACCCGCGAATACTATTGCCTACTCCTTCTGCTGCAGGCGGGTCTGTTGGGCGTGTTCTGCGCGATGGACCTGCTGTTGTTTTACGTTTTCTTCGAGTTCACGTTGATCCCGCTGTTTTTCCTGATCGGCATCTGGGGCGGATCGCAGCGGCGGCGGGCGGCCAACAAGTTCTTTATCTACACACTCGCGGGTAGCGTCCTGCTGTTCGCCGGCATCGTATATCTGTCCTACTATTCCTACCGAACGCTCGGCTACGTCACGTTGGAGATCGCGGAGTTGACACGACTGGGCCAGGGTGGATATCTCCCCCTTGATGTGCAGTGGTGGTTGTTTTTGGCGTTTGCCGCGGGGTTTGCGATCAAGGTTCCTTTGTTCCCCGTACACACCTGGCTGCCTCTTGCTCATACGGAGGCGCCGACCGCCGGGAGCGTGATCCTCGCCGGCGTTCTGCTCAAGCTGGGTACGTACGGGTTCTGCAGGCTGAGCATTCCGATGTTTCCCGACGCCACGTTCCAGCTTGCTCCGGCCGTCGCTGTGTTCGCGGTGATCGGAATCATCTACGCGGCGCTTGCGGCTTGGGTCCAATCGGACGTCAAGAAGCTCGTCGCGTACTCGAGTATATCGCATCTGGGTTTCTGCATGCTGGGATTGTTCAGTCTGAAGGTCGCCGGCGTCACCGGCGGCGTGCTTTATATGATCAATCACGGGCTTTCCACGGCTGCGTTGTTCCTCATCGTGGGTTACATTTACGAGCGTTACCACACCCGCGACATCCACGAGATTGGCGGGCTCGCAAAGCGGATGCCGTGGATGGCGTTCTTCCTGATCTTCTTCACGCTCAGCAGCATCGGTTTGCCCGGGTTGAACGGGTTCGTCAGCGAGTTTCTGGTGCTGCTGGCGACGGCAACGTCCGGCCAAAACAGCGACGGTGTCGGACGGGGACCTCTTGGCTACGGATACGTCATTCCCGCAGCATTGGGGATCATCCTCGGCGCGACGTACATGTTGTGGATGTGTCAGCGTCTCCTGTTCGGCCCCTTGACCGAACCTGCGAACACGCCGGACACGTCGGCCGGGTTGACCGCGGACCTGACACGCCGCGAGATCGGCATTTTGGTTCCCATTGGGCTCGCCTGCATCTTTCTGGGCGTTTATCCCAAACCGTTGCTCGATACGTTTGAGTCAGCCGCGCGCCGCAATGTTCTGCAATCGCCGTTCACGTACGATTTCTCCGACGTTCGGGCTCCCGTGATTGACATTGACGACGACCACTTGGCCACCGCCGTCAGTGCAAACGACTTGGACGTGAACGGGTTCTACGATTCGTCAGGTCACGGCGTTGGTTCTATTGACGCGGCGCAGGGCATAGTCCGCGACGCTGAGATCGTTTCGCACGCTTCCATGACGCCCGCACTTGTGGGGGGAGGAGGGCGAAGCCGTGACGATTGAACACATCGCGACCGCCTTGGCGCCGGAGCTGATTCTTCTGGTGGGTGCGTGTTTCGTGCTGATGCTCGGCGTCACCGGCTCGCCGCCGCGTGGCCGGTGGGTCTCGTCTGCCTCATTCGCCACAATCGTGTTGGCGCTGATCGCTGCCGTTCGGGTCGGATCGCCCGAAGCGGGGGAATTGCTGCCGGGGCTGTGGATTACGTCGCTGACGATTTACACACGGTGGGTTGCGCTGAGCGTCGGCGCGCTCATCGTCTTGGTCAATTGGCATCAGCCGGTCGTTTCCGAGCGCGGTGAGTACATGGCCATGATTCTGCTGTCGCTGCTCGGCGTCTTGCTGACGGCGTCGGCGAACGATTTAGTTGTTCTGTTTTTGGCGATAGAGCTGGTCAGCGTACCGACCTATGTGCTGATCGCCCTAAGTCGTGACGACACTCGATCGTCGGAGGCGGCCGTCAAATACTTCTTCCTCGGTGCTCTGTCGGCGGCGATCCTCGCTTACGGGATGAGCTTCCTCTATGGTGCCGCCGGAACCACAACGATCCATACCTTTACGAACGGAATCGTATCTTCGAATTTTTCGTTCGGCGGGGCCGGCCAGGCTCAGGCGATGATCGGCACGATGCTGGTTTTTGGCGGGCTGGCGTTCAAGATCGCGGCCGTCCCGTTCCACGTCTACGCCGCCGACGTTTATGAAGGAGCGGCGTCGCCGGTCACAGGCATGCTGGGGTTCGTACCCAAGCTGGCCGGGTTCGTCGCACTGTGCAAACTCATGTCCGCGTTCGGCTGGAACATACCGCCGGAACTTTCCTGGATGATTTGGATCGTCGCTGCGGTCACGATGACGGTTGGCAACGTCTTGGCGCTTTTGCAGAAGAACGTAAAGCGCATGCTCGCTTATTCGAGCATTGCCCACACGGGTTACATGCTCGTTGCGTTGCTGGTGGGACCGGTCGCCGGCGAGGGGCCGATGCGTGACGGCGTGGCGGCGATGCTGTTCTACATGGCGGTTTACGGCGTAATGAACCTCGGCGTCTTCGCGCTGCTCACTGCGTTTCGCACGGGCGGGCGGGATGTGGAGACGCTCGACGACCTGAGCGGGATTGCGCGGCGCGCGCCCGCGGGCGCTCTGGCGCTGGCGATCTGTGTGTTCAGCCTGATGGGATTTCCCCCGACGGCCGGGTTTATCGGTAAGCTCTACATCTTCAGCGGTGCGTTTTCGACCAGCGCCGCGCATCCCATGCACGACGCGATGATCGCCCTGGCCATCATCGGTGTCATCAACTCGGCGATCGCCGCTGCATATTACCTGCGAATCGTCGCGGCGGTGTACATGCGAACGGAAAAGGACGAGGCGATCCCCACCGGCGGCATGCCCGTTCGCTGGGGACTTGCGCTGTGTACGATTCCGCTTCTCGTTGTCTTCGCATGGCCCGCCGCGCTGACACGGTCGGCGACAGACGCCGTAGCCGTCGTACAGCAGTCGATCTTCCGTAACTCCGAAGCCGTGGCGACAACCGATCCCCCTTCGAGTGTACACACCCCAACTTTACGAGCTCCGACGACCGACCATGACGACGCTCTTGAACCGTAGCCAAGTCCGGCGCGTCGATGAGTTGGCGATCAGTCGCTACGGTATCTGCGGCTTGGTCCTGATGGAAAACGCCGGCCGAAACGCGGCTGCGATCATCGAGGAGGAATTTGGCCCCCGAGGGTCGACGATGATTGTCTGCGGGCGTGGCAACAACGGCGGCGACGGATTCGTGATCGCCCGCCACCTGCACAACGCCGGCTGGAACGTTGGGCTGCTTATCTGCGGCGACGTGGAAGGGTTGTCGCCTGACGCCCTCATCAACTTCCAAATTGTCAAGGCGATGCAGCTTGATGTGACCGTCGCGATCGAACCGGCCGAACAACAAGAGGTGTGTCGATCGATCCACACCGACGAGATCGTAATCGACGCTCTTCTCGGAACAGGTTTTGAGGGAACGGTTCGAGACGAGACGGCGGAGCTGATCCGGGTGATCAACGGGGTAGCCAAGCGAGCCGTCATCGCCGTCGACGTACCCTCCGGGCTTGACTGTGACACGGGCAGACCGGGGGGGGAGTCGATTCGTGCCGATCTGACGATCACGTTTGTGGCTCAAAAGACCGGTTTCGACAGCCCCGGCGCGGGGGCTTATCTTGGCAAAATCAAGGTCGCCGACATCGGCGCACCGCGAGAACTTATCGCCGAGGTTCTTCGTGGTACGGTGTGAGCGGAATACGCGCTGATGTTGTGACACGCCCGATTCGGGAACGGAGTGCCGTGAGATCGTCACCGTGAAACGCATCCTGCCCGCACTCCCGCCCTACGCCGCGTTCATTCTCAGCGTCGGGGTTTTCCCATGCGGCGCCGGTCAAGCGTCCCTGGCACAACCACCTGCGCCTGAGGAGCGAATCACGGCGAGGCTGCTCGAGCTCGGCGGCGAGGGGTTCCGCATTCATCAGACCGAGCACTTCACGATCGCGTACGACACGCCCTGGCAGACGCTGCGACCACACACCGACCGGCTCGAAAAACTGTACGACGCGGTTCAGCGCTTCTGCACCGCAAGCGCCCTGGAAGCGACGAAGCCCGCGCGTCATCTACCGATCCTTTTTTTCGACGAATTCGAGGCTTACCAGACCTATGCTGCGCGATTTGGCATGGATGCGAATGTCGCCGGGTTCTACCTGCCTGCGACCAACGTCGCGGCTTTCCTTCACACGTTGAACCTGCCGGATATTCAACTGATTACGAAGCGCATCGCGACGGCCCAGGATCGCCTCGCGGGTATGTCGCGGAGCCCAGACACGTCGCCGCCGGCGCGATTCCAAGCGGACGAACTTGCCCGCAACTTGATCGTCTGGCGCGGGCAACGTGACGCGATCGTGAGGCGTTTCGATCGTTTCGTACTGCGACATGAGGCCGCTCATCAGATACTGTTCAACCTCGGCGCTCACACGCGCGGTGCAGCCAATCCGCCGTGGCTCGTGGAGGGGTTGGCATGTCAGTTCGAGGTTGCCCAGAACGTCCCGCA
>JADFRO010000144.1 GCA_022561255.1 Planctomycetota bacterium
AAGCACCAGCACCCCAAGCGCGGTTCACCGACATGATGGCTAGGACCGGCAACGCGGCTGCGATGACGAACGAGACGATATGGCGTGAACCAAGTCTTCGACGTGCAAAACGTTCGTAGAGCAAGTAAGCGACGATGGCTGGTGCTATGAAGATGCTGCCGTATCGAACCCAGCACAGACCGCCAGCCATCAGACCGGCGACGATCAGCCACGCGGTGGCACCACGATCGGCGTGCGTCTGATCACCGTGATTCAATCGCGTGACGGCCTGGATCACACAAAGGAGAATCCAAGGGAGTGCGGCTACGAGCAGAACGTCCGTCGAAGGATTCGCCAGCGACGCAACGGAGACGCTGGACGCAGCCGCCGCGAGGGCGAGCAGGAGGCGTGCGAGACCCGGCGGCGCCGTTCGCCACGTCCAGAGAAACCAGCCCACAAGAGCAGCCGCACACGCGATGATGCTGATGGCACGACAGGCGGCGATTGTTGAAGTCGAGAAGACCGTGCGGACAGACGCGATCATCACCGGGTATCCGATTGGCCACTGCGTTAAAAACGCCCAGTCGCCCTGCCAGTTCCACGGCTGACCGGGTGCGACCGGCGGCGTGGCGGTCGGTCCGAGCCCGTCATGAAGACGATCCGCAGCCGTCAGCAGATAGGCGTAGTCCGACTCGATCAGAGGGGCGATGTCGGTGCGATGAGGGAGCACTGTCAGCAGGATCGCAACCAGGGCAACGCCCGCGAGCGCCATCGGCCAGTGCACGGGGCGGGCTCGCTGTTGCAGCGCGTCCAAGGGCGTGACGGACGGAGCAAGCATGCTACGGAACCAAGGCGAGGCGGAACGCTCGCTGCTCGATCCGCTGACGATACCGCCTCGACAGATCATTCGTGTGCCCTCGTCGAGCGGGGGAGTCCGCTCACCCTGTCGGCAAAGGCCATCTCGCGGGCGCCGGGCTTTCTGGAGGCCGTCATTATCGGTCCCATCGACCGATTCGAGGCGGCAGTTGAGGGTTCGAGGAGGCGTCCGGCGCTGCAGCTCGCAAACGCCCATGAGGAATCATTTCAACCCCTCGCGGGGCCTCACCGACATAGTTATAGGAACGTGCCATGAAACTGACGATTGTCATCCCCGCGCTCAACGAAGAACAGGCCATCGGCTCGATCATCGAGCGAACGCTGGCGGCGCGCGAGCGTATCATCGCCGAGTCCCCGGTCGACGAGGTCGAGCTGATCGTCGTAAGCGATGGGTCGACGGATCGAACCGTGGAGATCGCGGCTCGTTACGACGAGGCGCACCTGATCGTTTTCGAAACCAACCGTGGCTACGGCGCTGCGATCAAAAAGGGGTTCGCGGAAGCGAGCGGTGATCTTGTCGGCTTCCTGGATGCGGATGGGACGTGTGACCCACAGTTCTTCGCGACGCTTTGTACTGCGATCGTCGATCAAGCCGCCGACGTTGCGATCGGATCGCGTATGGGGCGCGACAGTCAAATGCCTCGTATACGCCGTCTGGGCAATCGCATCTACGCCCTGATTCTTTCGGCGCTGAGTAACACCGTCGTCTCCGACACGGCAAGCGGCATGCGTGTCCTGCGTAAGGCGATTCTTCCTCAGCTCTATCCGCTTCCCGATGGACTGCACTTTACGCCGGCGATGAGTGCCCGCGTGTTGATGGACGATCAGCTCGCGATCGTCGAGAAGCCGATGTCCTACGTGGAACGCGTGGGCGAATCCAAGCTCCACGTCCTTCGCGACGGTGTGCGTTTCTTTCGGACGATATTCGAGATGTCGCTCATGTGGCGCCCCGCGAAGTTGTTTCTTGCGGGCTCGGTCGTATCGCTGACGCTTATGACCTTGCTGGCGACGCATCCGATCGAAACGTGGATGCGCAGTGGGGCTCTCGAAGAGGACATGATCTATCGTTTGCTCTTTTGCACGCTCCTGGGAGCACTGGGTGTGACGCTGCTTTCCGCGGGTGTCGTCAGCGAGCAACTGAACCGACTCTGGGGCGAGAGGCGGCGTACGTTCGTTTCTGCGGTGCTGGATCGGATCTATTCGCTCGGCGGAGTCGTTGCCTTGGCGGTTCTGGCGACGCCGCTCCTGGTGTGGCTGATCGGTCCGGGCGTTTGGACGCGCTTGTCAGCGGGCTACGTCGACCTGCACTGGTCTCGCGTGGTGCTCGCCGGGCTGATCGCCTTCGGTTTGATGCAGATGCTGGTGACCGTCCTGATCGTCAACGTGCTGCGCTTCCACGTAGCCCGAGGCTCGGCGAGCAGCGCCCGGCGCGTGACTGCTGCCGCTTCCACACGGGCTGCGGACCTGCGACCCGCAACCTCCCCCATCGGTTCTATGGTCGATGCGGGTGGTATGATCCCCTCGCCGTAGTCGGTCCCCCTTCATTTTCATAGCCAAGGTCCGAGAATCCGCCGGGGGCACGTCCTGCTGCCCGGCCGTTCGCCCGCTTCGAATCCCGCGCACCGAATCCCCGGCCAAGCGGTATACTCGCACGTATCGGGGGAATTCGCCCGGTTGGGGCTTGATTATCGGATAGAGCCTGGGCAATGATTGGATGCAGCCGCGGGGCGTCGTGAGTGGTTGCGAAGATGGAGCGTGCGTCGACGTCAGGGACTTAGGAGTGAATCGATCGGTGGCCCGTTTTCTGCGCTTGTACTGTTTCGTCTGCCTTTTGTCCCTAGCGTCGGGCTCGACGTACGGTGAGAAGCCTGCGCGCGGCGCGCGTGACGTTAGCATCAGCATGGGTCGGCGCGGGACGATCGTTTCGATTACGCCGGGTCGCTCGCGCACCAGTAACGTTGCGGGCGTGAGCAAACCAAGCTATCCGTTCCCGCGTCCCCGATTGGCAGGGTTCTCTCCGTGGATCGCGATCACGACGTCTGACGAACGTCGACCAATAAATCAAGACGACTGGGCGCATTACTTGCATGCGTCCTACGTTGGTAATTCTCTGACGGGCTCGGCGAGCACCGACTTTGTGCTCGGCATTCTCGATAGCGGGGCCGACGTCGACCTTGTGGCTGGGTCGTTCGCCGAGGTGCTCGGAATCACCGGCCCGTTACTGACCAACAACGTCATTCAGATAGGTGGCGTCGGCGGTTTTGTCGATGCCTACGTCACACAGCCCCTAGCGTTCTTCGCTGCCGGGCTGCCAAGCATCAATGAGGAGGGCGTGCTGGACCTGAGCGCCGTTCGAGGGCACTCCAATGTTTCCGCGATCGCCGCTCCGCCGATTGATTGCGGCAGCGGCGCGGTCGTTTCGGCCGTGCTGGGTACGCCCTTCATCGCCTTCCACAACCTTCACATTCGCGTCGATAGTCCGCGCAAGATCACCAAGGACGGCGTCACCGTTCAGGGGCCGGACGTGACGATTCACGATAAGTTCGATGACCTGCCGTTTTACCAGCATGCGATCGCCCTTGATTTCGGCGGCCCGCTTCTGGAAGTGACTACAGCTAGCTACTTGCCGGATTTCTTAAACTTCGACGATCAAGATTCACCGGTGATTCCGACGCTACTTTCTGCGTTCGCGTTTACGCAGCCGACCGGAGGGGCGTTTTTTACTACAATTCTCGTACTTCAAGGTGAGCCGAGCCCAACGAACATCGTTCAGTCGATGCGCGTGCTGGTCGACACCGGCGCCCAAACTTCGATCATGAGCGAGGCGATGGTCGCTGCACTGAGCCTGCCCAACGAACCGGACTTCACCGTCGACGCTTGTGGTGTCGGCGGACTCGTTCCCGGTCTCGCCGGCTACTACGTTGACTACGTCAAGATCAACGCCCAGGGCGGGGCGCTGGAGTTCTCTCGCGCGCCGTTCATCGTGCTGGACCTCCCGTCGATCGAAGGCAACACCGTCATTTTAGACGGGATTCTCGGCATGAACTTCTTTTGGAATCGCAACATTACGTTCGAGCCGTCCATCACCGCGACGGGGTTTCTGACCGTTTCCGAACCGATTCCCTTCGCCGCCGGCGATTTCGATCTGAACCTGAGCGTGGATCCCAACGACGTGGCTGCGTTGGTTTCGTGTCTCACCGGACCCGATGGCGGACAGCTCAGCCCTGACTGCGAGCACATTGACGTCGATCAGGACGGGCAGATCGGATTGTACGATTTCTCCCTCCTGCAGAATTGCTACAGCGGGCAGGAAGTGGCTGCGGACCCCTCTTGCGGAGGGTAGGACGCCCGCAGACAGGAATTTGCAACAAATCCCCGACGGATCGGCCCGCGAATTCAGCCCCCAAACGAGCGCCCCAGCGATATTGCAGCGCCGTGCTCCTCCCAGAGGACGGGGCGGCCTGGAGAAATCTTGCGGGGATTCCGATGGATCGATTGGCCTTTGTGAAGCTTTGAGCCTATAATCGCCCCGTTGGGATCGCCCGAGTTGGTGCGAAGGCGTGTTACAAGCAGGGCAGGCCCGGCGGGCACCGTGCCCGTAGCCATGCTGGGATCAGCGCGGCCGATGGATTTTCCGTGTGCGGAGGACAAGCGATATGAACCGGCGCATTTGCAGTGCGATGATCGGCAGTTTGTTCGTAGCGGTTTCGGTATCGGCTCAGACGACGTGGACCAGCCAAAGTGGGTTGCCCATTTCGCAGTCAGCCCTGTCGCAGCCGCTCTCTCGGAATGCGGTGGCCGACGTGCTTTCGGAACGCGTCGATTCGGTCGACTGGGTGGATCGAACCTTCGAGGAGGTCATTCAGTGGGTCCGCGAGCGGGGTGACGCGAGGATCAACATCGTTCCGCGGTGGAACCACCTGGGCGTTGAGGGCATCTCTCGCGATTCGCTGGTCACGCTGCAACTCAACAACACCAACGTCGCTGATGTGCTTAACGAGGCGCTGGTGCAATTGTCAGACAGTGACGAAGTGCGGTACAGAGGGCTGCGTAACAAGCTGACCATTTCCACACGCGCTGACTTCGAGAGAAAGCTTCATACGAAAATCTACGACGTTACGGATATTTTGTTCCAGGTTCCCGACTTCGGGCAAGGCGCGCCGCTGATCGACCTGAAGAGAGCCGCTGCATCCGGTGGCGGTGGCGGTGGCGGCGGGCAAACGGTATTCGGCGGCGGAGGCGGACAAGGCCAGGAGCAGATTGTGGGCGGCGAGCAGGCGGAGCAGGAACTCGAAGAGCGTCTTACCAAACTGCGACAGCTCATCGAACAGTCCATCGAGCCGCAGAGTTGGGATCTGTCCGGGACTCCGGGACAGACCGGCGGAGGCGCGGCGGGAACGGGCGGCGGAGGACGCGGACGCATTCGTATCTTCAACCGGTCGCTGGTGGTGACCAACACGATCGAGATTCACGAGCAGATCGCCGGGTTTTTTAGCATGGGGCGATAGGCCAAGCAGCATGGGCGAAGTCTACCTAGCACGCGACGGAAAGCTCGACCGAGAAGTCGCGATCTAAGTGCTGCCCGAGGCGATGACGTGAGAACCTGAGCGGGTCTCCCGTTTCAAATCGCGAGGCCGTGGGCGAAACCAGTCGGCCTTGCATTCGCCTTGATTTACGTTCACTCGCACCGGCAAGACTCGAACGCGCCACCTTCTGCATGCCACGGTCTTTTGGACCACTCGGCAAACGCCATGACCTGTCACTAGCAGCATTCTTGTGCGTCTCACCCATTGCAAATCTTCTATCCGTTTTCGCATAAATTCGCCCAGTTTCGGATAGAGTACCCAGCAACGAAACAGCGTCGGCGGATCTGCGTTGTCTTGGCACACTGTCGACTCGAATCGTGTTGCGATGGAATCTTTCGCATGGCGTTCATTCGATACGTTGAGGAAAGCGAAGCGTCGCCTGAGCTTCGAGCGATGTACGATCGGTATCGTGAACCGGCTGGGCACGTCGACAACATTTTGAAGGTGCACGGGTTGAATCCGCCCAGCTTGGAGGGTCATGTCCGGCTTTATCAAACGTTGATGCGAGGCAGGTCGGAATTGTCGCCTGCACGGCGAGAGATGATTGCCGTGCTGGTCTCGTCGATCAATGCGTGTCATTACTGACTTCATCACCACGCGGCCGGTCTGGAGCGCCTAACGAAGGATAAGACAATCGCCGACGCGATTGCGACGGACTTTCACTCTGCGCGGATTGACGACGCAGAACGGGCGATGCTCACTTACGCGGCGAAGCTGACGAAGACGCCTGCGGAGATGACGGGTGCGGACGTTGAGCGGCTGCGCGCGGCCGGCTTTTCCGACGCCGCGATTCTTGACATTTGCCAAGTGACGGCCTACTTCGCATTCGTGAACCGAATTGCCGATGGATTGGGGATCGAACTCGAAGCGTAGCTGGACGGCGCGCACAAACTGTCCTCCTGGCCACGTCCGCTTGGATGACGTCGCTTCGACGGTCGAGCCGATCGGGTTCAGCGCGTCCAATCGCCGCAGAACATGCAGAGACGCCCTGTCGGGCTGACCCGCGGGAGCGCTACCAGAAGCTGACGGTGAACGGGCGTGGACGCGGCAACCAAAAGTGTCATCGACGGCTCAACCGCTAACACGAACGATCAACTGAGCCTTGTACGCCGCGCGTGGAGCAGCGTCCCGGCAACAGTGATCAGCAGGGCGAGCACAAGCAATGTCCACTGCGAAGTCGCAGGGACATTCGGGTCAGACAGGCTGTGAACCCACGAAGTCAGCGTTCCGTTCACCTGATTGCAGGTTCCGCTTTCTTTGATGAAGATTCCCCTGACAGAGAAACCGGCGTCGGTGAACGGTGGCGGTATCGCGTCGGACGTGACGGCCCCCGCCCCCTGCAACACGACGCCGACGTTTGCGGAACCGTCCGAGCATAGACCGTCTGCGATGATTCCGACACTGATGATGTCGGAGCTGACGAGCACGTTCAGACCGCGCACGGTAAAAGACTTGGCGACGCCGCCGATTTCCAGTGTGAGCGGGTCGAGCAGGTACACGCCGACATTGGGATCACCTGGGATCCCGTCCGGTGTCGATGCGTCGAGTTCGTACTCGATACGCACCGTGTCGCCAGCGACAGTCCCTTCGATGAGGCCAAGAAACGTTTGAGCGTCGGCAGGTACGCCGATCCATAGAACAAGTGATAGGCTCCATGTGAATTTCACGAAATGATCTCCCTTCCGTCCGACGATCGCCCCCCAGGCTGCTTGTGCGTCGGTTCAAACGACCCGTAGGGTATTGTACCAAGTTTTCCGGGGTCGCCCGCAAGTTTTTTGCGATTTTGGGATAGCTATGCGATATGTCACAGAGACGCGGGCCGGGTCGCTACTCCGGTACGTCTGCGATCGAATC
>JADFRO010000145.1 GCA_022561255.1 Planctomycetota bacterium
GTGGTCTGTCGCTGCAGGGAGCTGAGATGTGTATGCCCGGTGACAACATCACGATGGACGTTGAGCTGGGCAAGCCGATCGCGATGGAACAGGGGCTGCGCTTCGCGGTGCGTGAAGGCGGACGAACCGTGGGTTCGGGCGTCGTGGCCAAGGTGATTGAATAAAAGGTGGTTGACTGACCGGAGCGTTGCTTCGCTCCCGGCGGTTTGAGGACGTAGTGAGCGATGGCGAAGGCGGCGAAGCGCGAGTACGTGTGGCTTCAGTGCAAGGACTGCAATGCGCTGAACTATCGCACCAGCGTGAACGTCATGGGCGGTGTGCCGAAGATCGAGCTGTCGAAGTACTGCAAGCGGCAGCGCAAGCATACGACGCATAAGATCAAGAGGAAGTAAGTCTCCGCCTCTGGTGACGGATGGAATCTGCTAGTAGGAGCGTAGCTCAATTGGCAGAGCACCGGTTTCCAAAACCGGCGGTTGTGGGTTCAAGTCCCTCCGCTCCTGTTGACCGGTCTTGTGGGCGGCTCTTGTTAATCCGGGATCTTTCGAGTTCGACTGGGCAGGCATCGATCACGGGCTAAGTAAGGTCATATGGACGAAAGCGGAACCACAACGCTCGAGCGCGACGACAAGAATTTGACGTCCGGCTCAGGAAGGGACGCGGCGCCACCTCGGCGAACCGGACCGGGTGACGAAAAGCCGGGGGCGTCCCCCGGCGGTAGCGGCGCCGGGTTTTTCAGCCAGTACAAGCCGGAGCAGGGCAAGGCGACGCGTACCGGCACCATGATTGCCGCGGGTACGTTGATCGCTTGGGGGTCGTACTTTATCTGGGGTCGCCTTGAGGTCTATGGTGGCGGAGATGACATCGCGTCGCTGTTGGTGACGGTAGGTATCCCGATCCTTTACGCCGTTGTGTTGGGCGGTGTGCTCTGGTGGCTTACCTACTCCAACCGCAAGAGCAGCGACTTCATGATCGCCACCGAAGGCGAAATGAAGAAGGTGAACTGGTCCACGCAGCGTGAGCTCATCGGATCGACCAAGGTCGTGATCCTTTTCACGGTTCTCATGGCGGCGTATCTGTTCGGTGTTGACCTGGTTTTTCAGAAGCTCTTCATGATGCTGGGCGTGTTGAAGACATGACGGAGACAGAGCAGCCCACAACAAAGGATACTCCGGACGTGGCGAGCGTTTCGGAATCCGCGGAAGGGGACGGCGTGTCCGCGGCGTCGGCGGAACAGGCTTCGTCCGCTGGGAGTGGAGACGTTCAATCGCCGACGGCTGAGGCGGTGACGCAGCCTGACCCCGACGATTCTCTAGCGACGGCGCCGGGTATGAAGTGGTACGTGTTGCGGGTCGCTTCGAACAAAGAGGAGCAGGTGCGCGCGACACTCGAGCGGAAAGTGACGATCGAAGGGCTTGAGAACAGCGTCGGACGGATTCTCGTTCCTACGCTCAAAGAAAAACGTATGAAGGCGGGCGTTGTCAAGATCGTCGAAAGGAAGTTGTATCCGGGGTACGTTTTCGTTGAAATGGCGTGTGAGGATGACGGAGCGGTTCCCGAAGGCGTTTGGTTTTTGGTCAAGGAAACGACCGGCGTTGGGGACTTTATCGGTTCCGAGGGCAAGCCGACCAGCATGCCTGAGCACGATGTGGAGCAGATGTTGGCCGCTTCACAGAAGGCGGAGGATCAGCCGGGACTTTCCGGCCTGAACATTCACAAGGGTGACCAGGTCAAGATCACAGAAGGGGCTTTCGAGAGCTACGAGGGTGAGGTCGACTCGGTAGATGAGAAGCGTGGTATGGTGGCGGTGATCGTTTCGATCTTCGGGCGGCTCACACCGGTCGAGGTCGGTTACTGGGAATTGGAAAAGATTGAATGATACGGTCGACGCGGCGTCACCGGGTAGGTGGCCGGGTCGATCTTTTCGGCGTGCATTTTGGTGGTCGCGCAAGGGCGGTAAACGAAGGCGGTAAACGAACGTGGCAAAGCAAGGCAAAAAAGAAGTAACGGCTACGATTAAGCTGCAGGCTCCGGGTGGGCAGGCAACGCCTGCGCCGCCGATCGGACCCGCGCTGGGGCAGCACGGCGTCAACATCGGGCAGTTCGTGCAGCAGTTCAACGCGGCGACGGCCAACCTCAACGGCATGATCGTTTCGGTTGTGATCTCGGTCTACTCCGACCGATCTTTTACCTACGAGGTGAAGAGTCCCCCTGCGGCCGTGCTGCTTAAAGATGCCGCCCAGATCGCCAAGGGCAGCGGCGTGCCTAACAAGGAAAAGGTCGGAACGGTAACGGCGAAACAGGTGCGTACGATCGCGGAGCGAAAGCTGCCGGACTTGAATGCATACGACTTGGACGCGGCGTCGCGAATCATTGCGGGAACGGCCCGTTCGATGGGGATTGACGTGCTTGACTAGGGTTGGTGGACGCCGACTCGCTGCGTTGCGTGGAGCGGACGATCGAATGGCTTATCGAAGTGTGACGTACAGGAAACAGGTCGAGGCGCTTGGGGATTCTTCTGCGCCGCTTAGCGTAGAGGATGGAATCGCCTCGATTAAGCGAATGGCTGCGATCAACGGCGATCGGTCCTACAAGAACGGCAGGAAGCGTAAGTCGAAAGACCAGACCATCGACATCGTGCTGCATTTGGGGATCGACCCGAAGCACGCCGATCAGATGCTACGAGGGGCGATCTCGCTTCCGAAGGGGATCGGCAAGAAGCGGTCGGTGATCGCGTTTTGTGACGGTCCCCTGGTGGACGCTGCGAAAGCGGCGGGGGCTACCGAGGCCGGCGGCGAGGAGTTGGTCAAGAAGGTGGCGGACGGCTGGTTCGACTTCGACGTGGCGATCGCTCATCCGTCGATGATGGGCAAAGTTGGAAAGCTAGGCCGGGTGCTTGGCCCTCAGGGTAAAATGCCCACGCCCAAGTCGGGAACCGTTACGCCCGACGTTGTTGAGGCGGTTGGGGAATTTGCTGCCGGGCGGTTGGAGTTTAGAAACGATGACGGCGGTAACGTCCATCTGCCTGTGGGTAGAGTTAGTTTCGACGACGCCGATCTTAAGGCGAACATCGATGCTGTGATCGAACATTTTGTGAAGATTCGTCCGTCGTCGGCGAAGGGACAGTATCTCAAGCGGGTTAGTCTATCGGCCACGCGGACGCCTTCGGTGACGCTGGCGGCGAGCGCGTAGTTTTAGGGAAATGAATCGATGAGTAGGGCGGTCAAGGAACTAATTCATAGGGATCTTCGCGATCGGTACGCTGCGGTGGACGGTGCTTGCGTCGTGGAACTCACGGGCATGGACGTGCCTTCGCAGCAGCAGTTGCGCGGCGCTTTGCGGGAGAAGTCGGCCCGCCTGGAGGTGGTTAAGAATCGTTTGATGCGGGTCGCCCTGAAGGATTGTCCGCTGGAGCCGTTGGCTGCGGCGCTGACCGGTCCGTGTGCGCTGGTGACAACTTCGGCGTCGCTGATCGACGTTGCCAAGACATTGGTCGCGGCGGCTGCGGAGTTCACGGGACTCAAGCTCAAGGACGCGATGTTCGCCGGGGATCCTTCGTTGGTGAGCGTTGAATCGCTCTCCAAGATGAAGGGTATGGCGGAGCTTCTGGGCGAGATTACGATGTTGGTGTCGTCGCCGGGTCGTTCGATCGCCGGCTGCTTGCAGTCGCCACAAGGGAAGATTGCGGGTTGCCTCAAGACCATCGCGGACAAAGCCGCGTAGTGCGGTAGAGGAATTCAAAAGTAAAAGGGACAGACATCGCCATTGACGACTGGTCCGCTTCGGCGGATGAAATGATTCGCTTCGGAGCGGGTTGCCTATCGTTGCGGCGAACAAAGACTTGGAAGGAGTAGGATTCATGGCCGAGGCACCGGCTAAAGAGTTTACCGCTGACATTACCGAGCTCGCAGACAAGCTCGTCAGTATGACCGTTAAAGACGCGCAGTCGCTGGTCGACTGCCTTAAGGACGTCCACGGGATCGAGCCGGCGGGGGGCGGCGTTGTGGTGGCAGCCGCCGGCGACGGCGGGTCCGCGGAGCCCGAAGAGCAGACGGCTTTCGACGTGATTCTTGCGGGATTCGGGGACAAGAAAATCGCCGTGATTAAGGTGGTGCGAGCGATGACGGGTTTGGGTCTCAAGGAAGCAAAGAACCTTGTCGAGTCGTGTCCGACGGCGGTCAAGGAAGGCGTTTCGAAGGAAGACGCTGACAAGTTCAAGGCCGAGATTGAGGACGCAGGCGGCGCCGTTACGATTTCGTAGGGTTGCGGCGTAACACGGAAGCGGTTCTCGGATCAAGATTCGCCGGGCGTAGGGGCGCTCACGCACCCGACTTGGCGGTTCTTGGCCGGGCAGGTTCGTGAAGAACCGACTGACACACTGCACGCGAAAGCACATCCGCGTGTGGGGCGAGATCGACCGGGTCGCTGGGACGCCCGGTCCACCGGAGGCCCCGCATGTCGCGACACCGTCCCTTGGTTACATACGGCGCGTTCACCCGCGGGTATCGGGAGGCGTTTCCTCCGATGCCTGTGGGAGCATGCGCGAAGACTCGGTGATCGAGGACTCCGGACATGACAGCCAACGCCACGCGCACGGTGCGTGACTATTCCAAGGTCGGCGACGCCATTCCCGTGCCGAACCTGATTGGAATTCAAACCCGATCGTACGCTCGCTATCTTCAAGAAGACCTGGCGGCGGGCAAGCGAGAAAACCACGGCCTCGAAGCGCTTCTGCGGGAGATGTTCCCGATCGAAAGCTACGACGGGAAGCTCTCGCTGCACTACATCAGCTACGAGCTTGGTAAGGCGCGGTATACGCCGGACGAATGTCGTGAGCTTCGTTTGACCTACGGGATGCCGCTGCGCATTCGGCTGCGCCTCGTACGTAAGGACAGCGACGAGATTCAGGAAGATCAGATTTATCTCGGCGACATGCCGATCATGATCGGGGGTGGGGAGTTCATCATAAACGGCGCGGAGCGCGTGATCGTTTCGCAGCTACACCGCTCCCCCGGCGTGGATTTCATCAAGGATCAAGCCGATGGCGATCGGGCGCTTTACGCGTGCCGGATCATTCCCGAGCGTGGTAGCTGGATTGAGATCGAGGTTACGAAAAAGGACGTGCTCGTCGTCCGGATCGATCAATCGAGCAAGCTGCCGGCGACGACGTTCCTTCGAGCGATGGATGAGGCGTACTCGACGGACGACGCGATCGTGGGTGAGTTTTTCAAGACCAAATCGGTCCGTTCCTCGGCGCTGAAGCCGGAACTGTACACGGTTTCGCCGATTCTGGATGAGGAGACGGATGAGGTCTTGGTGCGTGCGGGCTGTCAGCTTGGGGACGCTGTGGAACGCATTCAGGAGTCGTCCGTCAAGAGCTTCAAGGTCATCAGCAAGGTGTCGGACCCGCTGATCCTCAACACGCTGGCCGAGGACACCAGTCGTTCGCACGAAGAGGCCTTGCTGAAGATCTACAGCCGCCTTCGTCCCGGAAATCCGCCGCACGCGGATAAAGCTCGCAAGCTGTTTGCGGAGAAGTTCTTTGATGAGAACCGCTACCGCCTCGGGAAGGTGGGGCGGTTCCGTTTGAACCGGAAATTCCGGATCAATAGAGACGGTGGCGCGATGACGCTGACCGTTGTCGACATGATCAACTGCCTCAAGTATCTACTCAAACTTCGTACGGGCGAATCGGAGTTTACGATCGACGACATCGACCATCTCGGCAATCGGCGTCTCCGGACGATCGACGAGTTGTGCGCGGACGAAATGCGTAAAGGCTTCTTGAAGCTGCGTCGGACGGTTCAGGAGCGTATGAGTCTCAAGGATCCGGACCAGCTAGGCCGCGTTGCGGAGTTGCTCAATAGTAAGTCGATCAGCTCGGCGATCGAATTGTTTTTCGGTCGTGGCGAGCTTTCGCAAGTCGTCGACCAGACGAATCCCCTTTCGCAGTTAACCCACGAGCGTCGTCTGTCGGCCTTGGGACCGGGCGGACTGAACCGTAAGCGTGCTGGGTTTGAAGTCCGCGACGTCCACATCAGTCACTACGGGCGTATTTGTCCGATCGAAACGCCTGAGGGGACGAACATCGGGCTGATCGCTTCGTTGAGCTTGTACAGCACGGTTGATGACTTCGGCTTTCTCATTACCCCGTATCGCGCCGTCGGCAAGGACGGCAAGATTGGCGCTCACCGTTACCTTAGAGCCGACGAAGAGACCCGCGAAACGCTCGCCCCGCCTGAGGCGGTCGAGCCGGGCGGCAAGCGTCTTTACGACGGTCCGTTGATTGTGCGTCGTCACGGCGACTTGGGGCAGGCGACCTCCGAGGAGGTGACGTTCGTCGACATCTCGCCGAAACAAACGATCGGTGTGTCGGCTTCGTTGATTCCGTTCCTCGAACACGACGATGCCAACCGGGCGCTGATGGGTTCAAACATGCAGCGGCAGGCCGTACCGCTGTTGAAGGTCGATCCGCCGTTGGTGGGGACCGGCATGGAGCGGGCGGTGGCGGCGAACAGTGGAATGGTGGTTCGTAGTCGCTCCAACGGCAAGGTCACCTACGTAGACGCGATGCGAATCGTGATCAACGATACGGACGAGTACGAACTTCGGAAGTTCCGGGGGCTTAACGAACGTACGTGCATGAACCAAAAGCCGCTCGTTCGCATCGGGCAGCGCGTCAAAGAGGGCGAGATCATCGCCGACGGTCCGGCGACGTCCAATGGCGAGCTTGCGCTGGGCAAGAACCTCCTGGTGGCCTTTATGACCTACGACGGTCACAACTTTGAGGACGCGATCGTGATCAGTGATCGGCTTGTGCGAAACGATACGTTCACAAGCATTCACATCGATGCGTATGACATCGAAGTTCGAGAGACCAAGCTGGGACGTGAGGAGTTCACCGCTGATATTCCCAACGTCTCTGAGCGGGCGCTGGCGAATTTGGACGTGAACGGCGTCATAGGGATCGGAACGCGTGTGCAGCAGCGCGACATTTTGGTGGGCAAAGTGAGCCCGAAGTCCAAGAGCGAATTAAGTCCTGAGGAGAAGCTGCTGCACGCGATCTTCGGGCGTGCGGGCGAGGACGTCAAGAACGACTCGCTGGAACTGCCGTCGGGTGAAGAGGGCATCGTGATCGGTGCCAAGCGGGTCAGTCGGCGACTGCACATGAGTGACGAAGAACGGACGTGTCTCGGCGCCGAGATACAGC
>JADFRO010000146.1 GCA_022561255.1 Planctomycetota bacterium
GTACGACCACCGGTTCGTGGGCTCGTAACCAAACCTCGGCGCCAGCAGTGTTGCGGCGTCGCCGAAATCCCTGGATGCCGACTTGCTCAGCGGCAGCTCGATGTGCGGCCGAGACGGCTCCACCCGATCAGCCACGCCGGCGAGGCGCGCCCGATACTGCAGGAAGGTTAACGAGCGGCCCTCGTGCTCGACGACGGCCGACGGGTAGTCGTGAGCGGCCTTGGTCAGCCATCGGTACGCGTGCTCCGGTCGATTTGCAAGAACGAATGTATCGGCGATCTTGCGCATCAGCGCCGGGCGATCCACACGCTTGGGATAAGTGTGGTACGCCCGCGTGTATTGCCGGGCTGCATCCACGAAGCGGTTCGACTCGACCAGCCAGTCACCGTACGCCCGCAACGCAAGCGGAGCCGCTTCGCTGTTGGGGAACGTCTGGACCAGACGCTCGAACACTTCGTCACTACCAACCGCCCGCGCACCCTTCAGCCAGCGACCGGCCTCAGCCTCGTACGTTCGGTAAATCGCTCGACCGTGAATACCAATCAGCAACGCGATGCGGCTGTTCGCCTGCTCTCCGGCGGTCGGCGTCGACGCGTCACCGTCCACCGCGTCCAGCTCACGAAGCGACCTATCGCGCAGAACCTGATGATACAGACGCAGCGCCCGATCGGGTTGACCGGATCGATCGAAAAGCGACGCGAAAAGGAAACGGTATCGCACGTTCGAGGCCGCATCGGAGGCGTGAGGAGCGGCCCACGCGTAGAGCTTGGCGAGCGTCTTCACTTCGAGGTCCGCCCGGTACGACAACACCGAAGCGAACTTCAGGACGTCGACAAAGAGTCGTTGGCCCAGCGCCGTATCGGGAGGCGCGGTGAGTCGATCCATCCGATCGACGGCCTCCTCGAAAACCGAAAGGGCTTCCGCGTATTCTCCCGCCCCGAGCTTCACCTCGGCAAACTCCAGCGCCGGGAGCGGATCATCCGGCGCCTCCGCCATTCGCACGCGCAACGCGTCCCAAATCTGCGCTTTACGAACGTAGGCGGTGATGCTGCCTCGCCCGGAGACCAGAAGCTGATCCGGCAGTGCCAGCAAATTGCCGCCCTCAGCCGACCCGTTCCAACTCGCATCCGTCCGCGATCCGTTCGAAACGTCGAAGCTACTGAGCCCGTTTCGCGTCGGTACGAGCAACGTCTCACCCGCCCAAACCCCTCGTCCAAACACGCCCGACTCGCCCCCGAAGGGCGTCGACCATCGAACCGCGTTCTTTGCCAGGTCGAAACAAACCGCTTCGCGCCCGGTCCCACAAAGCAAGTCGCCTCGAACACCCAAAACGGCGTCGAGCGCGCCAAGCTTGGCGACAGGAATCGTGTTCAGGGTGCGCCCGTCATCGGCGGAGAGCACCAAGACGTTCGCGCTGTCGGTCGGTAGACAAACAATTCGGTCGCCAAGGGCAACAATCGGATTGAACTGCCAGGGTGTAACATCGCGCGTGGATCGCCCCCGCGCGCCGGAACCGTCGTCACGCGCACGCTCATACAAACGAAGCCAGCGTACCACGCCGGTGTAGGCGGAAACAGCCGCCACAGAGCCCAGTCCGGAACCGACGTAAATCGTGTCATCCTTGAGAGCGGCGATGGCTGCGGTCGCCGTTCGGGATCCGAAAGCAGCCGTCGACGCACTGCCCAGATGGACCCGCTGCTCGACACGGCCGTCGGCTGCGTTGAAGCGATAGAGGTAGCAGTCCTCGAAACCGAACGATCGCCGCCGGCGCCCGACGATGTAGAGACGTCCGTTGCGCACAATCGGAGCGGAGTCAAAATGCACCTCAGCCATACGAACGTCCGAGGATTCATGACCGACGCGCCAGACAAGGCGCCCCGAGCGCGCGTCGAGACAGAGAAGTTCAGCACCACGGCGCGTGGGCTCGTAGTTGTAGTATGAAACGTCTTCGCCCGGCAGCGATGCGTAAATGCGCCCTCCCTCTACGGTGACCGAGTGCCATCCGGGCGGCTGATCGTCCAGGTAGTTGTCCGGCTCCACTCTGTGTGGATCCGCGCGGAACCGCCATGCGACCATGCCGGTGTTTCGGTGGAGCGCGATGATCTCGCGGAAATCCTGCACGAAGATCAGCCCACCGCTCACGACCGGATACATAGTTAGTTGGCGTGCGGCATCGCGATCCGACCCGCTGATGATCTCGACCGCCGTGTCACGTGGTTCGCCGATGTCGGAGTCGGCGATTTCAAACCTCCAGAGCAAACCCGGCTCGTTCACGGTCGGTCCGGCGCGCCGATCGCGCGCGTTCGATCCACCGAAGATCGGCCAATCGTTCTCATCGGCGCCTCCGGTGACGGGCGCGAAACCGTCGCCGATCTGGGCGATCACGCTTTCGAGCGTTTGTTCCTGACCCATCCACCGGATCTTTTGTGCGAGATCGGCGCCCGGCGCATCCGCCAAACGCTCGCCACGCATAGCGGCGATCAACATCCGCATGATTCGGTAACGAGGCGCGACCGTGGCCGCCGCGGGATGATGCTCAAGCGTGCGCGCGTAGACGTAGTCCGCCAGCGCCAGGTCGCCCGCTTCGATCGCCAGTTGCCCGATTTTGTCGGCTAGTTGTAGGGCCGTCAGTGTGCAGAAGTAACGATCGAACAGCGGAATCAGGTCATTGACGTCGCGCGAATCGCCCAGCAGGTCGAGCGCCGTCTTCAACTCGGGCTCCGCCAGTCGCCGATACGCCGCGATACCCCGCGCCGGCCAACGCGCGATCCGCTCGTTGACGTACTTGGAAATTCCCACATAACCGCCGCGCGAAACGCGAACGAGCTTGTCACCCGCCGCCTCGATCGCGCGGAGCAGAACCTTGGCCGCCTCGTCCCACCGACCGCGGCGCTCGAACCCGGTTGCCTCCGCCAGCGCGTCCGCCGCTTCGAAACTGTCGTTGAGGTAAACGTCCCCGCTGTCGGCGCGGGCGCGCAGAGCCTCGAGGAACTCGCCGTCATTTTTCGGTGGATCGCCTACCGGTTCCTGCGCCGCCGCCTGCACGCCAGGAATCGTGAGAATGAATAGTGCGCAAACGTATCGCTGAAAAACGCGCCGGACATGGCTACCAACGACGTCTCGCCGGCAGTGGAGTTTATTGCGACGTGTCATGACCGGTATTATCGGCTAAGTGGCGACCGATGAGTGGTTCGAGTCGTTTGCGGATCGTGGGGTCGATCCGGCTCGGATCGGTCCAAAGGGCTTGTTTCAGCGCGTTTCGACAGGTGCAGTCGCCCGGCAAATCGGCAATCAGCCCCAGCGCCCGCCGTATCAGGGCGATCGCGTTGTCCGACGCTCGCTGAAGATTGCCCATGATCTCCGTCAGCAGGTCGTCGGCCGCGACCGACGGGTCGACCGGACGCCAGCAGTCGTAGTCGGTGGGTAGTGCGACCAAGGCGTAACATAGCTCCGCCTCGCGCGCGAGCTTCGCCTCGGGCATGCAGGTCATGCCGATCAGATCACCTCCCCACTGCCTATGCATGTTCGACTCAGCCCGGGTGGAAAACTGCGGACCTTCCATACACACGTACGTCCCGGTGTGGTGAACCTTGGCGTCAAGACCTTCGCCCGCCTGGATCAACAGCGATCGTAGATTCGTACAGAAAGGATCGGCGAAAACGACGTGGGCAACTACGCCTTCGTCGAAGAACGTACTTGTTCGACCGGAGGTTTTGTCGATCACCTGGTCACAGATGACCAGCTCCCCCGGCTTGATGTCTTCACGAAGACTTCCCGTCGCACCGCTGGCGATGACGGCGGTGACGCCGAGCTGCTTGAGTGCCCATATGTTGGCACGGTAGGGAACGCTCGACGGGTTGAAGCGATGGCCGTCACCGTGGCGGGCGATGAACGCAACATCGACGCCTTCCCACTTCGCGATAACCGGATTCGAGCTGGGCGACCCAAACGGCGTCTCAACGTGGACAATCTCCCCGCCCGCCTGTTGCAGCAGCGTGTCGCCAAGTCCCGTACCACCTATGATGCCGACCTGTGCCTGTCTCAAGTCCAAACTCCTTCGACTGTACCGCTGAGCCTAGTGTTTCGTCACGCATCGATTGACGGGCTTCTCCGAGCCGCTCCTGCGGAGAGCGAAGCTTCCGTGAGGGAGCGGTCCAGCACTCCCCGGCTACCTCCAATCGTCCGCTCCCGCACGGTCGCGGCTCTATTCAGGCCAACCCATCGAATGACGTGTAACGGACGACTAGTAACCTGCGGGCTCGCCGCCTTTCCTCGGATCGCAGCCGCCGACCCAGCCGCGGTCCGTTCGCAATATCGCCTGAACGATTCCCGTACGCCGCTTTACCGCGATGCGATGACCGCGTTCCGTCAGCGCGTCTGTAAGATCGCGGCCTGGCGCTCGATCAAACAACACCTCGTCCGGCTGCCACTGGTGGTGCGGGCGAACAGCCAACATAGCCTCCTCTAATGACAAACCCGCATCCGTCACACCGAGCAATACGTTCAGTACGGACGTAATAATGTGTGGTCCGCCCGACGCGCCGAGCAGCAACATCGGTCGATCACCTTTCAGTACGATCGTCGGCGACATGCTCGACAGCGGTCGTTTACCCGGCGCGATTGCGTTGGCCGGTGACTGGATCAGCCCGTACGCGTTGGGCTTTCCCGGCTCGGTGGTGAAGTCGTCCATCTGATTGTTGAGGATCAAACCCCACTCCTCCACGACCGCAAACGATCCGAACGACGTGTTGATCGTCTCCGAGCTGACCACGACGTTTCCGTATTGATCGGCGACGCAAAAATGCGACGTCCCGGCGTCCTTGGGCATCGCCAGCGAACCATAGCGCTCAACGTCGAACGCATGATCTGGATGAACCAGCTCAGCCAACCCGCGAGCGTACGACTTCGACAGCAAGCGCCGCGTCGGCACGGCCACGAAATCATCGTCCCCAAGCCACCGTGCCCGATCGGCGAAGGCATGCTTCATCGCCTCGATGCGGTAGTGAACCGCGAGCGAGGCGTCACGCTTCACAACGGAGGCGTGGCCCAGAACCTCAAGCGTATTGAGCGCCTCGGCGAGTGCGACGCCGCCGGACGACGACGGAGGCATGAGAATCAAAGAGTAGTCCCGGTACGTCGAGACGATGGGCTCGCGCAGACGCGGTTTATACTCCGCCAAATCCTTCTCGGTCACGAGTCCGCCGTGTTGCGTCATCGCCTTCGCAATAGCCTTCGCAACGGGACCGCGATAAAACGCACGTGGACCGTCCTTGGCAATCGCACGCAGCAGACGTGCGAGGTTGGGCTGTACAAACACTTCCCCAACGTTCCAGTCGCGTCCGCCACGCAAATGCGTACGCCACAGATACGCGAACCGTTCCTTCAACGCGTCGCGCTCGAACTCCTCTTGCACGGAACGTACCGTGCGCACGAAGTTTTCGTTCACCGCAAATCCCGACTCCGCCAACCGAATGGCCGGCGCAAGGACACGCGCAATCGGCAGCGTGCCCCACTGGGCCAGTGCCTGACAGCGTCCGGCGACCAATCCCGGCACGCCGACAGCCAAGTGACCCACTCGACTCGCTCGAATCGCACCGCTTTTCGTCGCTCGGACGAACATGTCGGCTGTGGCGGCTGCCGGAGCGGTCTCGCGGAAATCCTGAACGACAACGCGCCCGTCGGCGAAGCGGGCGATCATAAACCCGCCGCCTGGACCTGTGCTGTAGGAACGTGTCACACCGAGCGCGAAAGAGACCGCGACGGCCGCGTCGATTGCGTTGCCACCGGCTCTTAAAATCTCCAAACCTGCCCGCGACGCATCGCGCGAGTCGGCTGCGACCATGCCGTTTTCACCGCGGGCGATCCATGAGACGTCGCCGGCGAGAAGCGTCGACGCAGCCGAAGTCAGCGAGAGAGCGCAGACAAGAAACGTCCGAAGCGAGCGTGGGTGGACTGTCGAGAAAATCCCGCTCATGGCAGCGCGTCCTGCGAAACACTGAACACGAACCAGCATAACGGGTCGACTTTGCGTGTCCACTTGCGATCGTCGAGTGCTCTTCGATAATCACACGCGTGAGTAACCCACCGCAACAAACCGCATCGACCGACGACCGAACCGGGCGCCATTTCATCCTGGGAACGGCGGGGCACATCGACCACGGAAAGACCTCGCTCATTCGGACCCTGACCGGAACCGATACCGACCGCCTACCGGAAGAGCGCCGCCGCGGAATGACCATCGAGCTGGGCTTCGCCGAACTGACCATCGACGAAACGCACTTCGGCATCGTCGACGTACCGGGCCATGAACGATTCGTGCGCACCATGGTCGCCGGCGCGACGGGGATCGACATCGCACTGCTCGTCGTCGCTGCCGACGACTCGGTGATGCCCCAAACAATCGAGCATGTGGAGATACTACGGCTCCTCGGATTGGAGCGCGCCGTGGTAGCCATCACCAAGATCGACGTCGTCGACGAAACGATGGTCGAACTCGTCACCGATGACGTTCGAGAGCTCCTCGCCGGATCACCGCTGGCTAACGCCCCCATCTGCCCGGTCTCATCAACCAAGGGCACGGGAATCGCCGAACTCAGACGCGCGCTCGTGCCGTCGCGGCGCAGATCGAAAAGAAATCTCCGGCGACGCCTTTTCGCATGGCTGTCGACCGCGTTTTTACCGTACAAGGCCGAGGAACGGTCGTGACCGGATCAGTCCTTTGTGGGCAGGTTCAAAACGGCGATGCGCTCGACGTGTTCCCGGGGATGCATCGCTGTCGCGTTCGCGACCTGCAGGCACACGGCTCCGCGTACGCCTCCATCGCACGGGGTCAGCGCGCCGCGATCAACGTCAGTGGTATCGACCGTCAGCAGTTGCAACGTGGCAGCGAGCTGGCGACGCCCGGTTATCTGCAGCCCGCCCGAATCCTTGACGTTCAGCTACATTGCCTTGGCTCGCTCAACCGACCGCTAAAGTCGACGAGCACCGTTCGACTGGAACTGGGTACGACCGAGCTACCGGTTCGCGTTGTGCTCCTCGAAAGCGACCGGCTTGAGCCCGGAGACACAGCCTTCGCCCAACTTCGTAGCGGTGAACCGATCACGTGCGTCTATGGCCAACGCTTCATCCTGCGCGACGAGTCAGCCACCCGAACCATCGGCGGTGGCGTTGTGCTCAGACCGAACGCCCAACGCCGGCGGCGCATCGGCG
>JADFRO010000147.1 GCA_022561255.1 Planctomycetota bacterium
AGCATGTGACGCTACTAGATGCAGGCTGGGACCGCGCCGGAATAACCCAGGACGATGTGGTCGATACGTCCAACGCGATAGCGGCGCGCCAAAAACAATCACCACCAAATGAAGATACTGCGCGCGGCCTACGCCTGGATAAGAACGCTTTGCTGGCGTTCTGGAATGGAACCGAGATTGATATCAGCCCGAACAGGGAGTTCGTCATCCTTAGCACGCTCTACAACGCTAATGGTGCGATCGTCGGGTACACGGAGCTCCTCGGAGCGATTGCCCCTGCGCGCGTCGGACCGAATATCACTTTTCGCAAGGTCCCGCAGGAAGTCAAAGACGCCGTGTCCGCCATTCGCAAAGCTCTTCGAACGGCAGGCTGTCCGTACAAGGTCAAGAATGTTGCCAGTCAAGGTTACCGATTGAGACCACCCAGCGACTAGCCCACGACTTTCCGACTATAAGACTACGACTTTCCTACCTTTCTCCGACCACCTACGACAAGGCTCGCAATATCGTGCGGGCATGAGAAACGAACTGAACTCTTCGGCAACGGAACGCGAGGCACTGCCAGCGAGGGACGCGGCGGAGCTTTGCGGCGTATCTGTCAGACATTGGTGGTCCCTTCACGCCCAAGGGCGCACACCAGCCTCGATTCAACTCGGACGGTCGCGGCGGTGGTTGCGATCGGAGCTGCTTGCTTGGCTGCGGGCCGGATGTCCGCCGCGCGACCGCCGGGAAGCGAAAGGGGCGGCGCTGTGACGGTGAGCGCCCCCGAAGCGATCGCGGAGCAGCTCCGGCGATTCGTCCGGTGCGTCTACGAGCCGACGGACATCATTGAGGTCCGCCGGTTACCCTCTGCGCGGAGTACGTGGCACCGGGCTGAGGAACTGCCCGGGCTCGCAATCCAACTCGAAAGAGACTCCGCTAACGGCCAGCAGGTTTATGTCGGCGCGAACCCGCGAACCCGCCGCGGTGAGCGATGCGCTACCGGCGTGACTCTGGCTCGATGCATTTTCGTCGATATAGACAACGCGAAGGTCGATGAGGTGCGCTTTCGGATGCGGGAGCATGACCTTCCCGCGCCCACGATGATCGTGGCCAGCGGCGGGGGCGTTCATCTCTACTGGCGATTGATTGAACCGCTCACCGATCTCCGGTTGTGGACATCCTATCAGCGCGGTCAAGCGTCCCTGCTCGGCGCCGACCCGGCGGTGCATGATCCGCCCCGTGTGATGCGTCTACCGGGATTCTTGAATCGTAAGTACTCTCCACCTCGCCCGTGCGAGCTGATCGAGGCCGACGCCGCGCGAACCTACGAGTTGACCGAGTTTTCCGACGCATTGGCTGTTGCTCCGGCGCAACCCGTTGGACACGATCGAGCGCATGCCCACAGCACCGTCACCGAAGGGAATCGAAACACGACGCTGACCAGTCTCGCGGGCGCGATGCGGCGTCACGGAGCCACTGTTGAGGCTATCGCGAATGCCCTACTTTCAGAGAATCAGAAGCGCTGCAAGCCGCCGTTGCCGGATACGGAAGTGCGGCGGATCGGAGCGAGGATTGCGCGGTACGCGCCATACGAACGGCATCGTGGATGGACGCCGTTCCCGGTCGATGCGCTCCCGGAGCCGTTACGGTCATTCGTGATTGAAGGCGCGACGGCGATTGGCTGTGATCCGTCGATGATCGCGTTTCCGACGATCTGCGCAACTGCGGGTGCGATAGGCTTGTCGCGCTGCGTGAGGCTGCGGAATTCATGGCGCGAGTGGTCGATTCTCTGGGTGGCTGTCATTGCGGAAAGTGGCACGCTCAAGAGCCCTGCATTTGATCTTGCGATGGAACCCCTGCGCGACCTGCAAGCGGAGTGCTTCCGTGATTACGAGTCGAAGATGGTCGAGTTTGAATCGGAACTACTTCGTTATGAGGCAGACAAGGCAGATTGGAAGCGCAAGCGTAAGGAGCGTGGCGACCCGCCCGAAAAACCAACGCCGCCGATCTGCGATCGATTCATCGTGCACGACTGTACGATTGAGGCGCTCGCACCGATTCTGAGCGACAATCCGCGAGGGGTTCTCCTGGCCCGAGACGAGCTAAGCGGATGGCTTGGAAGCTTCAATCAGTACAAACAGCAGCGTGGTGGCGATGTTGCAAACTGGCTCGAAGCGCACCGCGCTGGACAGATCACAATTGATCGAAAAACAGGCGTCCGCGTGATATTCGTACCGCATGGCGGAGTCAGTGTTGTCGGCACAATACAGCCCTACACCCTTCAAACGGCGCTCACGCCGGAGTTCTTCGCGTGCGGGTTGGCGGCACGGCTGTTGCTTGTAGCACCACCGCGCCGACGAAAACGGTGGAGCGAGGTAGACATCGCGGATGAGACGCGCCAACGGTACGCGAACGTCCTGCGTACACTCGCACAACTGATGCCCGATATTGACCCGAAAGGGTGTCCACGTCCGTGCGAGCTGGGGCTCACGCCAGAGGCCAAGCGCCTTTGGATTGAATTCTACAACGAATTCGCGGAAGAGCAGGAGGAGGCTGTAGGTGCGCTCGCAGCTGCGTTTGCCAAGATCGAGGGCTATGCCGCGCGTTTCGCACTCGTACTCCAGCTGGTTCAGGACCCGTCTGCAAAATCGATTGAGCGTAAGAGCATGGCCGCAGGAATCGATCTTGCGCAGTGGGCCGCTCGTGAAGCAGAGCGGGTCTATGGGCTCTTGTATTGCTCCGACGAGGATCGCGACAGTGCATCGTTGGTCGAGTTGATCAGCCGGCGAGGCGGACGGATAACTCCGCGTGAATTGCAGCAGGCGTCACGGCGTTACCGGCGAAGCATAAATGATGCAACGACCGCGCTGGGGCAGCTCGTGGAAGAGGGAGCGGGGCGCTGGGTTGACCAGCCTCCGACGCGCCAAGGTGGGCGACCGACGCGGTTTTTTGAGCTGGTCAACTGCGCCAACGGTGACACAACCCCCACTGGCGCTATCGTGAGCGGGGGTTTCGTAGACGTAGACACGGTAGCCACCGGAAAGGTTGATGCCCAGAATCCGGAGACCGCGGTATGGGAACGATAGAGCTTTTGAGGCAAGCGTACGTGGCGGGTCTCGACGTACGCGCTGTAGGAGGCAAACTTTGCGTTTCCGGCCTAAAGCGGTATGAACCGCTCGCCCTTGAGCTGCTTGACCACAAGTCTGAGCTAATGCCCATCCTCCAAGCGGTGGCTATCTATGGGCCGTATGGGGAGAAAACGCCGCAGCTGACCCCGGGCGATCTCCCGGCGGACTGGCGGCTGGAATGGGAAGAAAGGGCGGCAATTCGGGAATACGACGGCGGGCAAGCCCGTGAGCACGCCGAAGCCGAAGCGCTTGACGAAATACTCGCCCGAATGTTGACGGCTGGCGATCATCTTTGATATCGCGCTTGACAGAATATGCCGATAGGGATATCATGGAACGGATGAGCAAGAAAGAGACAGACTTGGCGAAGGAGCTACGAACGGCATTCGACTCGTCGGGCATGAATCGTTTCGAGCTGTCAAAACGCTCGGGCGTATCCTACTCGGTGATTCATCGGTTCATCGGCGAAGAGCGAGACTTGACACTCGGGACGGCCTCAAAGCTGGCGACGGTGCTCGGGCTGGAACTCCACCCTAAGCGGAAAGGACGGTAGCGAATGGCATCGATCTACAGGCGAAAAGGAACAACCGGCCGGTACCGCGTCAAGTTCCGCGATCCGGGCGGCGCATGGCGCGACGTGCTCGGCTATATCGATGCGAGAGCGTCAAAGGAAATGGGCCGCAAGCTCGAACAGCTCGCAGCGATTCGAGCGGCGGGCGAGACCCCCGAACCAGAGCTTTCCCGTTTCGTACGCGGGCTGCCTGCGAAGTTGCAAGAGAAACTCGCCCGTTGGGGTCTGCTCGACGGTGCGGCGTATGCTGGCACGAAACCGCTTACGCAGCACCTAGACGACTACAAGAAAGCGCTACTTGCGGGTGTCGCAAGCAGGCGACAGAACGGCCCGGCAACCGACAAGCATGCCGAACTTGTCCACAACCGTGTCGAGACGCTGCTCAACGGCATTGACGCCACGGTGCTCGCCGACGTAAGGGTGGAGCAAGTGGGCGACTATCTGGCCAAACGAAGGACGAACGGGCTCTCGGCACAAAGTAGCAACCACTATCTCCGTAGCTGCAAGGCGTTTCTTTCATGGATGGTGAGAACTGGGCGGGCGACAACGAACTCGCTCGCGAACGTCGCCCCCATGCAGGTGACGCCGAAACTCCGAAAGCATGTGCGGCGTCCGCTGGAACACGACGAAGCTGCGACTCTGCTGCAAACGACGCGGACGGGATCGACATGCGAGGGGATGCCCGCCGAAGAACGCTATTGGCTCTACCGGATCGCCCTGGAGACGGCCCTTCGAAGCTCCGAGCTTCGAGCACTGACCCGACAGCACTTCGAACTGGATGACGCCGAACCATTTGTGTGGCTTCCCGGTGACGACACGAAAAATCGTAAAGGGGCCGAGCTGCCCTTGCGAACTGAGACGGTAGTCGAGCTTCGGACTTTCCTTGTAGACAAACACCCGAAAACTGCGGTGTTTCCGAAAATGCCCGCCAAGCACCATATTTCGCGAATGATTCGGGCGGACTTGGAGGCTGCCGAAATCGAGTACAGCACCGATTCAGGCGTGGTGGACTTTCACGCTCTTCGCGGAACCTGCCTATCGTGGCTTGCTGACGCTGGTACGCCCTTGAAGGTGCTGCAGGATTTCGCCCGCCACTCCGACCCAAAGCTCACGATGAACGTCTACGCACGAACGCTGCGAGGTTCGCTTGCCGGAGCCGCGCGACGGCTGCCCGATCTGGCGGGCCTAGCTGTAAGCCTCGCGAAGGCAACGGGCACGGACCATATCAGGGCGCTGCAAACTACACCAAAAACGACACCAAACGGGGCACAATCCCGTGCGCCGGCCTGCGCTGACTTGCGCACGGAACCGGACGCGTGCCACGACATCGGCACCTCGAAGAAACCCCTTGAAAAACAGTGCGGAACGCGCACCAACGCGCATTCAGATGCACCAGATGAACGGAGGAGGAGGGATTCGAACCCCCGAGACGATTGCTCGCCTAACGGTTTTCAAGACCGTCGCCTTCAGCCGCTCGGCCACTCCTCCAAGTCATGTCGAACCAGGCATCGAGCGAAAGCGCGGTCGTCCACTGTTTCGTCAAACGACCGCTCGAACGGGTGCGTCCAAATCTCTGCCTATCGCAAACCCGTATGGGAAGGCGTACGCTGCAACACGCGCGTCGCGGACGGTCCATGTCGCTCCAAATCCGGTCGACGCCTCCATTCTATCGACGGCACTGACGAGCGTCGATACGGCGCGCGACACGTCTACGCAGCGGCGCTCACACTCCAAGCGGTCCCGAGTCGAACATCGGCGTCACGTCCGACCGCCGCCTCGACCACCGTCGGTGTCCGCCGGAGGCTCGGTCACCGAAATCGTGACCGATAACGGGTCACTCTCACTACCGTCTGCGCCGACGCCTACACATTGAAATGTCAGTTCGCCGGCTGTGGCCGTCGTAACCGTCACAACCCCAGGCGACACGGTGGTCAGGTCAACCGGCGTCCCACCGGACTGCTCAATACGAAACGTCACCGCCCCGATGTCACCGACGCTCGTGCACGTCAACGTCACGGAATCCCCCCCGACGACGGGAGACGGCTGCGCTTGCAGCTCGACGATCACGCCGATTGTTTCAATGCGCGTTCGACACTGCCCCGTTGCGATAAACAACCCGTCGCCGGCTGTCAGTTGGATGATCACGCCGCCGGGGGCGTCCGCCTCGAAGGTTGTCGACGCACTGTTCGGATCGGCGAACGTACCGGCGGTCGAGGGAAAAACCTCCCAAGCGTACGTGGCGATCGCGCCCGGAGTCACCTCGTTCGCATCAACCGGACCCGATTCGCCCACGACCAGCGCCTCCGGACAGGTCGGGGCGACGGAAATCCGCGTGCATCCGCAAGCTGCCAGCACGTACGCAAGCCCACAGGTTAAGCCCGCACACCGTCGAAACGTGGAGCTCATGGCTGCCGGTCCTAGCCGGTGTGCGTATCCGACCATCTGGATTTATGAGCCCTCCACCGCGACGATCGCACGGAACTCAAGATCGCTGCGCACGACGGCTCGTCCGTTCTGAAAAACGACGACGCTGTGCTCATACATGGGAATGGCGAACGGCATGGGAATCGCATCGGCGCTGTTGGCGTACACGACGGTCACCCCGCCGCCCGGAACGCCGGGATGTCTGACGGTACACAAAACGGCATCACCGGGATCAATGTATTCGACACCATCAAACTCGAACCCTGCGTCCACCCAGTTCACGGGAAACTCGATCGCGCTGAGAAAGGCGCCGACGTAGGGGTCGCGGGCAGCCGCCCCCAAGACGAGCACGCAACGCTCAGCCAGTGCTTCGCCATCGACCTTACCCGCCTTCCGCCGCAACCGCTGCGACTCCTCGAACCCGGACTCGAAGATCGAGCGCAAGCGTTTGTAGCGGTCCGCCACCTCGCCGGACCCGACAACGGCGGTAAACGCCTCACCGAACCGCGTCGACGCCGTCGTTGGCAGAATCTCGCCGAGCGGAATCTTTCGGAAGATGTGATACTCCGGGTCGAGCTCCACGGACTGCGGCCTGTGCGCAAACGGAACCGTTACGTCCTGCACCGCCTCACGCATCGCCACGGTGATGTTCGCTTCACCATCCGATCCGGTGACACGAATCGGCACATCCAGCGTGAATGCAGGATCGCCCTGCGACAGCGTCAGCGTAAGCTCCTGCTGGGCGGAATCGTACGTCGCTCGGTCGATCGCCAATTGCGGCGCGCCGCCGCGCCGGACCCATTGCTCAAAGAATGTCGAAAGGTCGGTCCCTACCTGCTGCTCGCACACATGTTGAATATCGGACCATGAAGCGTATCGGCCAACGTATTGGTCGGTTAGTTGCCGCATCGCCCCCCAGAAGTTGTCCTGTCCGAGACGCCGCGCGAGCATGTGGAAAACGGCTGCCCCTTTGTTGTAGGCGATGCCCCTGCCGCAACCGTCGGGCCGGCCATACGTTCCCAGAGGTTTGTCACGATCGACCTTCAACCTGCTG
>JADFRO010000148.1 GCA_022561255.1 Planctomycetota bacterium
CCTCCTGCTCGCCCTCGCGGCGGCTGCGTCCAGCGTCTCCGTTGCGTCGCTGGCGAATCCTTCGACGGACGTTCTGCTCGTGGCTGCACTCCCTTGGATTCTTCTTTGTGTGATCCAGGCCGTCACGCGCTTGAATCACAGTGATCAGCCGCATGCCGATCGTGGTGCCACCGCGTGGCTGATCGTCGCCGGTCTGATGGCTGGCGGTCTGTGCTGGGTTCGATACGGCAGCATCTTCATAGCACCAGCCATCGTCGCTTACTTGCTCTACGAACGTTTCGTGCATCGAAAAATAGGCTCGCGCCATATCGTTCCGTTCGTCATCGCAGCCGCGTTGCCGGTCCTAGCCATCATGTCGGTGAACCGCGCTTGGGGTGCTGGTGCTTCCGCACAGGCGCAGATGAACCTGGGTCAGTCGATGGGTTTTGACTTTTCGTGGACGCGGATCGCGGAGGCGTGGGCGATGTTCACCGACCTGGGATATTACAACCACCGGCCCGAGGCGCGGTGGATTTTTGCGACCTGGCCCATCGCGATGATCGCCGGTGGACTGTGCTTTCGCAGCACGCGCGCAGCGCTCCGTACGTTTTTCTCGAGACCGGCGCCGTGTCTTAGCTTCGTTGTTCTGTTTGCGCTCCTGGCCTTACTTGTGGGCAGCACGACGGTGTTCGGCGACAAATTCGATTACGTTGCCCTCGAGCGCTACTATCAACCGGTTCGACCGCTCTATCTTCTGTTGTTCGCAACACCCCTTCTGCTGGTTCCGCGGCGGGTCGTTCGCTTCGCCGTCTGTGTGGGTTTGTTGATCGCATGTTCGTGGACAACGAATCAGGACTGGTCACGAACGTATCATCGCTGGGTAGGGGCAGACCGTCCGACAACTTCCTACCAAGCGTGGTCACGGTGCTTCGAGCCCGGCGCGGAAGAGCTATACGCATGGCTGATTGCGCAGGACGATCCGAGTTTGATCGTCGTAAGCAATTTCCACGAATACGTCGCGCTGGAGACGGGCTTGCCGGCGCTGCCGATTCCGCCGGACGCAGCTACGCTTGACACCTGGGTCGAAGAAATAGGCGCAGCGCGAGGTGCGCACGACCTGCGGGTGCTGTTCGTCCTTGACCCGAGCAACAAGCGGCGCGACTACTGGATCGCGGCGCCGGCGGACGTTGTTGAACAATTCCGACTGGAACCAAGCACGCACGCGCCGGAGAGCATCGCTCCCTACGTGTTTGATTTCTCCCTCAGCACTTAACACTTGAGTCGAGCAGGCGCCGGGCCGAGCCGGAGCGCTCGAGCATCTTCCGTTTTCGTATGCCGAGTCAGTTGGCCTTCGAGTAGCATCGAACGTGGGAGAGTCGCGCGGGCTGAAGCCCGCGGATCAGAAGACAGCGACTCCAAGTGCTATCGACCGGTTGGGCATGGGCAAGTCACATACTCCACACTCCACGACTCAACGCTCGAAGAAGAAGATACGCGTCGGTGTCTTGTGTGCTGCTGCGACGGCTCCGCTCGCGATTCTGATCATTCTCTACCTCGTCGACGTGCCGATCGGTCAACCGGATTTTTTGATCTACCGCTACTCTCCGTTCGTGCCCTTACGTGTGATGCGAGGGTTGGTCGCGTTGGGTCTGGGGGCCGTGGGGTTGCTGGTGATCCATCGCCGCTTTCGACGCAGTGAGACCCTTGGGCTTGGCGCAGGAGCGGTCGCCGGTTTTTGTTACCTGGGCCTGGTGGTCTGGAGCTTCTTCGGCCCGCCGATCTCTACTCGACAACACACGTTCAACATGCTGTCGCCCTCGCATGACGGGGCGTTCATGCTCGAGAGTCGACACGTTACGAGCGTGAGCGCGTACGTGTCCACCACGTTCCCGGAGCGCCTAAAGCTCGAGCCCGAGCAGATGCGTGGTCGGCGCGTCCTGAGCAATCCACCCGGTATGACGGTGCTTTGCGCGCTTGCGCGCGACCTGGTCGCGACGACGTCGGGATTGCGTACGTGGCTCGTCAGCTCCTTTGGCCTTGGCGAGCTGGAAGACCCGTCGCAGCGGACCGAGTTCGCCGCTGCGCTCTTGGTGGCCATCTTGATGACGATGGCGTGGGGCGTGTCCGTGCTTCTCGCGTGGCGTCTTTGTCGAATCTGGATGCCTCCGCCCGCGGCGCTGGTGGTGGCTTTTGCATGTGTGTTTAACCCCGCCTCGGTGTGTTTCACTCCGGGAAAGGATTCGGCACAGCTTCTATTCGTGCTGGCGATCCTGCTCTGCTGGATGCTGGCGTTTACGAAGACGCGCGGGCGGTATGGTTTCGCAGCGGGCGGGCTTGTTGCTGCTGCCACGATGGTGGGGCTGGTTCACGTATGGGTTTTTGCGATCGTGGCCGGGGCTACGTTGTGGCATAGCTTCGGAACCGACCGCGCGTGGAGGGGCTGGTTGATGGCGTGCGCGATTCCGGCTGTCGCGGGCGGATGTGTTGTGGCACTTATCTCCTGGGTTGTCTGGGATTGGAACATCGTGACGACGGCCTACCGCGTGGGGTTGCGATATGGCCAGGTCCAGCTGCCGATCATCACCGACCCGTTCTACTGGACACTTGTGGGGCTTCCCATGTTCCTGCTATTCGTCGGCCCGCTCTTTTGGGCACAGGTCGTAGCTGTGCGTGGCGACGTAAGCGACTCCACCGCCGCCCTCGGAAGACGCTTGCTTGTAACAACGGTCGTTGTGCTTGTGTATGTCTACTTTTTTGCGAACAATAGCGAGACCCCGCGCCTATGGATCCCGTTCGTGCCGATGCTGCTCATTGGAATGGCGCTGCGTCGAGAACTCTTCCGATTTGATCACGCGGGACACCGGACCATCTGCGTTCTTCTGCTCGCGCTACAGCTTGGAGTTACGGTGGCGCACTGGTCGCTCATGGACGTACGCGAGAGCGAGTGGCGTTTGTCGACCGGGCGAATGTGGGAGTAGAGCATGTCCCAATAATGTCCCGAGCCGCGGGCTTGAGCCCGCGCGGCGCCCCGGCGTGCGTCTGGAAATAGGCGCAGCGTCGATCGCGCAGAGACCGTCAAGAATCCTCAGCGTCGCGCGGCTCGTCGTCGGGTGGATCGTCACCTTGAAGCTCTTCTGCCGGCAGCAGCCAGAGGTGAACGAGGTAGGCCAAAATGATACCGCTGATGACCGACCCGCCGTAGTCGGCGGGGATCATCTCGTATTCCCAGAATTTGACGACGACCCACCACACCGTGATCGCGAGAACGATGACGGCCGCCAGAGTCATCCAGAAGATACGAGCTACGAAGGGGAGTTTACTCATCATTGTGAATCGTCTCTCCGGGCGGCCGTGGACTTCGGCCGCTCAACCGCGGCGCCGGCGTCAGAACAGGTGGGTTTTAGGCAAACCCGCGTTACGCGTCAACGCTCCGTTGCGTCAGGGCCGGATCCTCTCGGTTTGAGAACCCGCGAACAGCGTACAATGGGCGACGCACGCGAGGTGTTCGGCTGCGCTTGCAAATGCCGATAACCCAGGGGGGCGAGGGTCGCCCTCGGAGCAGATTCGGGCGAATCTTGACATACGGGCCACACGTGTTGCGGGAGCGTTGAGGGCGGTTTGGTTGACGGCTCTCTGCGAGATTTTCAGTCGGTGTGTGGATTGTGGTGTCCTGTTGGCGCGGCATTGGACGTCGGGACATCGAAGACCTATAATCGGCGTCGGCTGGCGAGTGACTGGGCTCGGCTGGTGCTCCTGGGGGAGACCGTTGCTGCCGAGGTGCCGGGGAGAAAAGCTATGACCGAAACGATTCAGTCGTTGGCTCAACACCAACTTGTCATTCTACGCCGTTTGCGCCGCGGCCCCCTCACGGAATTTGAGCTCGCAAACGAAGTCGCGGAACATTCCGGCTATTCTGGGGAAGAGGCGGCCGACAAGATGGTCGACTGGCTTGAAACGCTTCGAGCCGAAGGGCTCGTCTGGGCGGGAGCTCTCTCCAACGCGGACGACCAGACACTAGCCGCCGCCGCGCTCACCACAGCAGGACGCGAACTGGTCAACTAAGCGGTCGCATCGTACTTCCTACGAGATCCGACAAGTACACGATCGATAGCGCTGAGAGCCACGGCGCTGAATCCGCAGATGCGTGTCAGATGCGCGGCGTGACCAAAAGCCACATTTGAGCACGATTGAGGTTTATCGTACGATCGATTCCTCGGCGTTTCCGGTCTCACGTCGAGCCGGCGCTTCGGATCGAACTCATCCATGCACACGGTCGAAATCGAACATGTCTCCAAGACGTTCGGAACCCACGTAGCCGTCAACGATCTTTGTCTGTCCGTTCCGCAGGGGTCGACGTACGGCTTCATCGGGCCCAATGGTTCGGGCAAGACGACGACGCTGCGGATGATCATGCGCATCTATCATCCCGATGCAGGGTCCGGCGCGATTCGTGTTCTCGGTGAGACCGGCGCATCCGCAGCCAACGATCGCGTGGGGTATCTTCCGGAAGAGCGCGGGCTGTACAAGAAAATGAAGGTCCGTGACGTTCTACGATTCTACGCTGAGCTGAAGGGTCGGCGCGACCACAAGCAAGCGGTCGCCGCGTGGCTGGAACGATTCGAGTTGTCGGCCTGGGCGAATAAAAAGGTCGAAACGCTGTCGAAGGGAATGGCCCAGAAGGTCCAGTTCATATCGGCTGTCATCGCCGAGCCGGATTTGGTGATCCTCGATGAGCCATTCACCGGTCTGGATCCGGTCAATGCGGACGTGTTGCGCGAGGCTGTGCTCGAGCAGCGACGCCGCGGAGCGACGGTTATCTTCTCGACGCACGACATGGCCGTCGCGGAGAAGATGTGCGATTACGTCTTCATGATCTACAAGGGCAAGAAGGTGCTGGACGGCACGCTGGATTCGATCAAGGATCAATACAAACAGGACATCATCCGGGTCCAGGTCGACGGTAACGGCTTCGATCCGCACGCGCTCCCCGGCGTGGAGCAGGTCAACGACTTCGGCCGAATGCAGGAACTTCGCGTCGGATCCAAAGCGGATACGCAGGAAGTGTTGAAGGCGCTGATGGGGCAAGGGCGCGTCCGACACTTCGAGATCACCCGGCCTTCACTGCACGATATTTTTATCCGCATCGCGCGACCGTCGGCGGAGGCAACCCCCGATGCGTAAGATGATCGTGATCGCGGTCCGCGAGTATTCGGCAGCTGTCAAGACCAAGGCGTTCATCATCAGCCTCCTCGCCGTTCCGATTATTTCGGGCGGCATGATCGGCGTACAGTTTTTCCTGAAGGACAAGGTGGACACAAAGGAGAGGCGTTTTGCAGTCTTGGACTATTCGGGAACGATCTACGACGCCGTAGAGGAAGCCCTCCGGCAGCGGAACGCAACGGATATCTTCGAGGGTGAGGGGGAGGCACGCAAGCAAACCAAGCCGCGGTTTTCCGTGGTGAGAATCGATCCGGCGACCGTTGACGCCGAGCGAGCGACGTACGAGCTATCGGAGCGCGTTCGCGATGACGACTTCATGGCCTTTGTCATCATCGGGGCGGATGTTCTGTCGCCGGGGGAAGACGGGCAGGGGGGGGGCGTTGTACGATACCACTCCAACAGCCCCACTTACGAGGACATCCAGCAGTGGCTGCGCACGCCGATAGGCGATCGTGTTCGGCAACTCCGATTGGCCGCCGCCGACCTGGATCCGAAGATTGTGGAAGCTGCTACCCGGCGGGTGCCGGTGCAGAACCTCGGTCTGGTCGCGCTTGATGAAGAGGGGCGGATCACGAAAGCGGAGAAGACCAATCGGATTGCCAACAGGCTTGTGCCCTTCGCGTTGATGATGCTGATGGTGATGGTGATTATGGTTGGTGCCCAGCCGCTCATGTTGAGTGTCCTGGAGGAAAAAACGCAGCGCATTGCCGAGGTTTTGCTCGGCTCGGTCCCTCCGTTTCAACTCATGCTGGGTAAGCTGGTCGGAATGGTCGGCGTATCGCTAACGCTCACTACGGTTTACTTGGTGGCCGCATATATTGGGATTCATCAGGCCGGCTTCGGCGAGTTTTTTCCCACGTCGCTGGTGTGGTGGTTTGTTCTGTTCCAGGCGCTGGCGGTGTTGATGTTCGGCTCGTTGTTCGCCGCCGTCGGTGCGGCCGTTAGCGATCAAAAAGAAGCGCAGAACCTTCTCATGCCGGTGATGGTCTTGATCATGCTGCCGATGGCGGTTTGGATAAACGTTGTGAACGAGCCGAACTCTACGATGGCTCTGACGCTGTCGTTGTTTCCGCCTGCCACGCCGATGTTGATGATGATCAGGCAGGCGGTTCCGCCTGGCATTCCAGTGTGGCAGCCGCTTCTCGGTGCAGGGCTCATGCTGCTCACGACGGTGGTGTTCGTTTTTGCGGCCGGTCGCGTCTTCCGACTCGGAATCCTGATGCAGGGTAAGGGTGCGAGCTTCGGTACTCTGCTCCGCTGGGTCTGGCGTGGTTGATCTTTGGTGGGCTGATCGTCCGGTGGGGTAGACGTCTCACGGCCCGCTCGTTCGTGGTTCCCCCCAAGCGTTGAATCAGATAATCGGCAAGAAGTGCGCTGGGTGCACCGGGATTTGCCTCGGCGTGGCGAGGGCGTCGTCCCGATACGGCTACAGCTTGGGACGAGCGGAAGCGCCGGCCCAAGATGCATGGGTTGTCGTGGACGGATGCAGCGTAAAAAAAACTTGGAATTTGGTTGACGTTTGGGTTTCGTTCGGATATAGTTGAACCGAACAAGTGGCGAACGGATTTTGATGATGGCGATGGCTCGGGTGGCGACGGGCGTAACGTGTGAACCCTCAGCCGGTGCGTGGGTAAACCGCGACTGTGCTAAGGAGCTCCCGCTGTGCGTATTCGGTCCTGGGGGCACTTTCCGGACTGCGTTGATCCCGAGCCCGGCAGCTTCGGGTTCACGGTTTCCGCGCGACTTGGTGTGCGTATCACTTAGCGAGCGTGCCTGGAGCACGCGGGGTGTGCCCGGAGCCGTGGCGGCTTGGTGGAGTCGGGTGCGGTGGCTGTTCCCGGCGGCCGAATCGCAGGGCCGGCGCGAGCGTGGAATGCGGCAGCTCGGTG
>JADFRO010000149.1 GCA_022561255.1 Planctomycetota bacterium
CGATCTGATTACGAGCGGTGGGACGGGCGTCGTAGTACCGTATGGCGACGTGGATGCGCTCGCGGAATCGATCGAGCAACTACTTGGCGATCGGACGCTTGCAGATCGCCTCGGCCGGGCAGCGGCGGAATCGGTGAAGCGGAATTGGCACATCGATCAAACGTACGATGCCTACGAGAGCCTTTACGGCGAAATCATCCCGGAGCGACGTTGACGCACAGCTTGAAGAGCTGTTCCACACCTCGGGTTCGCGGTACCGGGCGACTCTACTCAACCCACTGCGACAGCCCCGCAGTTCGCCACCGGAAGTTTTACGCCGCAATCGATCAGTTGCGCAGTAGCTTGTGCGGCCCATCCGCGGTTGGCTGCGGGACTTGCGGGGCTGGGGTGAAGGATTCGGCCGATCGTCACATCCATGTCCGTCAGGGCGGATCGCACGCGCGTTTCCGCGAATCGCCCGACGCCGATCACAAATCTTGGTTTTAGCCGTTCGACCGTTCGGCGCAAGGCAACGTCGCAGTGTTGAATTACGGCGGCACGCTCGCCTGCGGGAAGTTTGTCCGGCGTACGGTTTCTCCCGCTCTCCTCCAGAAACGCGAGGGGGCAATAGTTGACCACGAAAAACCGCGCGAAGAATCGGCGTGGTGTCTTGAACGTGTCGCGTGCCCATCCCCATAGCCTTCGACCACTGACCTCGCTACGCGGACAGCCTAGGCCTCGTACGGACACCTTGGGATGTTCACGCGTGGGAGCATCTACTTTTCCGGTAAGCTTCATCCAATCGCGAACAGCTGCGACCTCTCCGAACGGGACACCGGTTTGCACCATGCCCCAAGGACCGGGATTCATTCCCACCAAAATGACCTCGCGCGGACCCTTCCCGAACCGCTTTAGGTAGGCATGATGAAGGTCGCGAGCGTAGAGAAGCGGGTTGTAGACGTGCGTCACGGGATCGCCGAAGCGAAGCGGCGTCAGATCGTCAGCGAGTGCGTCGGCGATCGAGGCGAGGTCCATCTACGACAATCCCAAGAAAAACGGAGCCCACGAATGCAAATCCGCGGGCTCGATAGTTGTTGGCTGATCTCATTCGCGGAAGTTTACGCCTCCGCAGATTTCAGATCACACACCGCTACGGCGCGCGGCCCGTCCACGCCTGGGCGTCGATGGCGAAAATCTCGACGCGACGGTTGGCCGAGCGATTGGGTTCGGAGTTGTTGGGTACGCGCGATCGATGTTCACCGCACCCCGCCGCCACAAGCCTCGACGGTTGAACGCCACGCTCGCGAAGAAAACGAACGACGGCGAGCGACCGCTCGGCGCTTAGCTGCCAGTTGTCCGCCCAGCCGCTTTTCTTGATGGGGCGGTTGTCCGTATGTCCGAAAACGAGAATGTCCTTGCTGACGTATTCGCCCTCGATAATGCTAACGATGCCATCGAGTGTGCGTCGCGCGTTCTTACGAAGCGTCACCTTTCCGGGAGAGAAAAGAACATTCCCCTCGATGGCGATCATGGCGCCACCGGGTACAGCGGTCCAACCGGGTGGCGCCGGCTCAGGATCCACGCGCTGGGCGAGTTGGCCACGCAGTCCATTGATTTCGGCCAACGCGCTCGACAGGCGCGTGTTGAAATCGTCACGCTCGCGCATCGCCGACTCCAGATCGCTATACCCGCGATTGAGTTGGTCGGTCAGTACGGCGTTGCGACTTTGCAGCGCCGTGATTTTGTTTCTATTGCCTCGACTCGCACAGCCTGTGGTCATCACCACCAACAGTGACAGAGTTACTGTAAGCATCGCCCGCCTGTCCATCTCGCTTCTCCTTAGTGCGGTCTTGAGTGCCTCACGGCTGATCGTCTTGAGCCGGGTCGTCCAATCCGGCCGACTTTAGTTTTTCCTCGACCCGCCGCTCGCGTTCATCCAATTCGGCGGCCCGTTGCGTCTGTGCTTCCGTCGTCGCCTTGGCGACTTCGAGCTCTTTGAGCTCTCGGAACTCCCGCCAAATGCCTCGAGCGAACCAAAAAACGCGCGCGACAAGCAACGTGCTGCTGGCTGTCCAAACGATCAGCCAGACAACATTTAGTGGCTTAGCTGCGTCGGTGAGCCCGAAGAACCAGAACGTTACAGTGTTACCGCGGTTCTTGAAGAGGACTAACCCGATTGCGCACACCAAGCCAACGACGACCGCCACGCGAAGATAGACCCGGACCCGTGTGAATGCAAGGCTCATGGAAGCCCTCCGAATTGCGAAGCCTGTGAATTGTTTGAGAGGAGCCACTCAGCGACCACGATCGCACGTTCGATGGGAGGCCAGCGTACGACAGAATCGTAGAAAACCACCATGATCAGAAAGGAAAGCGCAAGCCACGGACCCAGAGGAATCGCCCGCGTCCGTTTGAGCGGTAAGGTCGCTATCCAGCCGATGAGTGCCAAAACAGCGGTCAGGAAGAACCCGAGAACGACAACGGGCCAACCCGCGACGCAACCGGCGGCGGCCATTAGATGAATGTCCCCGACACCGAACGCCTCCTTGCCCAGAACCAGCGTGAACACAATCCGCACCGTCCACCCCAGCGCACCGGCGATGATGTATCCCGCCGCAGCCGTCCCCAAGCCCCAAAGGGGCTGCCAATGACGTAACGTCGCCAGGCCCGTAACGGGAATCTCCGTATGCAAACCGGCGCTAATGCGCGTGGGCACCTCGCCCTCGCCAGCGGTCAGCCAATACCCCAGCAGCCCAAGGGCGACAGCTGGGAGCAGCACCAGAAGCTCAGCCAGAACCATCTGCCGAGCCCCATGCCGCTCGCTGTCGATCGCGTCGATGATGGCCTTGTCCGAGTCGCGTACGATCGAGCTTTCGGCGAGGATCAACCCAAAAAACAACGCCAGCGGAAGAAGCGCTCGCCCAAGATGTCGAAGCGGAACGTCGTAGACTTCTTGCAACAAGAGGCCCAGCACGAGCGCTGCCAGGATGATTACCGCGAGCCACCCGCCCACTCGCGACGGCGACGCCAGGGACGGTGGCGGGCGGCGAGGCTTGGATCCGTCGGCGGCCGGTTCAACAGCGTCGTGCGACTCCTCCTCGTCGAGGTCGTCTGGGTCCGGGTCGTTATCCGTAGCCATGAGAACCCACATGATCGCGAGCCCAACAACAGCGAGCAGACCGATGACGGCGGTTGCGTCATCGGGTCGAGGCCATCCTGTCGCATACTTCGGCGTCCAGATCGCATGGAGGACAAAGCCGGCAATCACGACGAAGTTCGTGAAGCGTATGTCGATCCAATAATGCTCCAGATCGATAGCGGACATGGCCAACATGCACGCGAAGAGGATGATGTGAGCCGCAAGGATGGGCCAATCGTAGGCGAGGCGATCGGTCAACCCGAACTGACTGACACTCAGCCCGCTACGAACGCCACCGATCAAGAACGCGTCGAGCAGCATCAAGACGATCAACGCCATCACCACCTCGACGATGACGTATCGCGTGGAGATTGGAACGCCGCACATTCGGCAGCGACCCTTCAGTATGACAAAGCTGACCACTGGGATGTTGTCGTACCAGGCGATACGGTTGCGACAATGTGGACAAGCAGACCAAAGCGGTACGCGAAGGGAGCCGTGACGCGGAATGCGGTATATGACGGCGTTGAGGAAACTGCCCAGGCACAGACCCAGCACGGTCCAAAAAAAGAGCCACCAAACCGCCACCAGTGTCGTCAATGCGCCCGAACCTTTCCGAGTCTTGCAGTTGAACTAGTGTTCAGTCACGCATCGATTAACGGGTTTTCCCGAGCCGCTCCTGCGGAGGGCGAAGCTCCTGCGGAGGGCGAAGCTCCTGCGGAGAGCGAAGCTCCCGTGAGGGAGCGATCCTGCGCTCCCCGGTTATCTTCACTCGTCCGCTCCCTCACAGTCGCGGTGCTGTCTAAGCTCCATCCATCAAATGGCGCGTGACGGAGCACTAGAGCTTCGAGTGCGTACCGTCGCACCAGGGCATGTTAGCACTCTGGTGACATTGACACACGGCCTTTTTGCCCTCGGCGTCGACCTTGCACACGGTCGGCGATAGGCCGGTTTGCTTTCGGCTGTGAGAACCGTCGCAATACGGAAGCTTCTCCGACCACCCGCATACGCAGTAGGCCTTGGTGCCGGGTGTTTCGTCGACAACGATGGGGCGCGTTCCGTGCTTAGCTTCAACCATTACGAATCCTTCCTATGGTTCTTGTACCGTGTTTCATCAATTCTGCGACCATGATCCTCACCTGGCCGCGGGCTTTAGCCCGCGCGGCGTCACGAGTCACCGTGAGCGTCGACTGCCTTCTCTAGTCCGCGCAAGCTGAAGCATGCGGCTCAGGATACTCGCGAAACTTTGAAACGCAGTACGAACCGTCATAGTTCCCTGAGATTCGTCACAAAGTCCGTGATGACCGACTCGGGTGTTGACGCACCGGCAGTAACGCCTGCGACGCTCACGTCCTCGACCATCGTCGGGTCGAACTGTTCCCACGTTTCGACGTGGAAGGTTCTTGTTCCCGCTTCGCCGCAAAGTCGCGCCATTTCTTTCGTGTTGGCAGAGTGCAGCCCGCCGAGCACGAACATCACGTCCACGTCCTTGCATAGCTCGATGGCTGCCTCCTGCCGCCGCGTTACTTCGAGGCACAGTGTGTTGACGATTTTCACTTCGCGGTAAGGCCGTTGCAAGATGTCGGCGATGACACTGGCGACGTGCTCCGGCGAGTGCGTCGTCTGAGCGACGATCCCCAAGCGCTCGCGGTACGGAAGTGCCACGGCGAGATCACTACCGCTGTCGATCACCGTCACGTTCGGCGCATAGCCGATGACGCCTTTGACCTCCGGGTGGTTGCGGTCGCCGATCATGACGACGTGATACCCCTCGTCGTGGAGCTGCTTGACGACGTTTTGGGCTCGCTTGACCAATACACAGGTCGCGTCGATGACGTCGAGCCCGCGCTGCTCGATGCGCTCCATCGTTTCCGGGGATGCGCCGTGGGAGCGAATCAAAACAACCTTGTCGGCGTCGATCGTATCGAGATCGCCCGATTGGTTCAGACCCGCCCGCTCGAGTTTGCCGACGACCTCTTTGTTATGAATGACCGGTCCCAGCGCGACGACGCGGCCTGCGCCATGCTGCTCGACCGCAGCCTCCGCAAGTTCGATCGCGTCCTCGACGCCGAAGCAAAACCCGCGCTCACTCGCTAATCTGACTTCCATGGGTTGCGTTCAACGCTCCGAAAACTAAAACCAAGCGGGTTCGACCCCCCAACAAGCCTCCGCCCAAGCACCAGGATCATACCGCAACCAGCCGGTCGATTCCAATCCGCAGCTGTGTTACTCACACATCCTCCGCAAACCGGATCGCATCGTCTGTGTGGCGTTCTCGCCGAAGCGCTGCGCGGACGCCCTCGATCACCACGCCGACGGCTACGAGCAGCAAGATAACGCCGACGGCAAGTAGGAGATGCTGGCTGCGATCGAAGAATTGCTTCAGATTCGTTGCTAATGCGATGAACGTGCTGATGAGCATGAACACCATCGGCACACCGGTGAAATAGGGGTTGCGGCCCCGCTGGTGAAGGTAGAGCGTGGCCACCATGAGCGTCAAACCGGCCAGCAACTGATTGATCGTCCCGAACAACGTCCAGAGGATCAGACCGGCCGGCTTGAGCTTACCCGTCTGCGCGTCGGGAATCTGGTAGAACGCGAAGAAGGCTATCGCCGCTACGGCAAGGGCTGTCGCAACATACCGGTTACCAAGGAACCGTATGCGCAACGACGCGCCGATCTCCGAGACGTTGAAGCGCAGCAGGCGCGTCGCGGAGTCAAGTGTTGTCAGCGCAAAGGACACGACAACGACAGCCACGAACGCGGTGGCCATGTTATGATCCACACCGAGAGCACCGATGAAACGACTGGTCCCCTGAATGAACGCGCCGAGCTTGTTGGCTAGGCCCGCCTGAATCGTTGCCCAATCCGCATACGCAACGTGCCAGGTCGGTGAATCCTGAAAACCGGCTGTACAAGCGAGAACCGCGAGGAGTCCCAGAAGCGACTCGCCGATCATTCCACCGTAAGCGATGAAACGAGCGTCGGTCTCCCGGTCGATCTGCTTGGCGGTCGTACCCGAGGAAACGAGCGAGTGGAATCCACTGGCTGCTCCACACGCGATAACGATAAACACAAATGGAAACATGGACGGCGCGCCCTCAGGATGCGCGTTGAGCGCCGGCGCTGCGAACGCCGGTCGCAAGACCACGAAGCCGATGTAAGCGGCGCCAAGTCCCAGGTAGAGTAGCAGCGAGTTCAAGAAATCCCGCGCCTGCAGCAAGCTCCACACCGGCAGGACGGAAGCGATCGCGGCGTATCCCAGAAGAATCCACGTCCACCCTTTTTGTCCAGGCCAGTCAGCCGGATCAACCCCCAGCGTCGGCATCTTCATCCCCAGCCACACGCACGCCAGCATCAACACGAACCCCACAGCCGCCGTCGGCGCTAGAGGGAACTTCTTCTTGTAGAGCAAGTGACCCATGATCATGGCCAGCACCATGAGCGCGCCCGAGGGCAATACAGCCGACGGGAACGACGTCTGGGCAGCCGCGATGTTGGCAGGATCAAAGTCTGCACCGGCTTGGAACAGTTTTGCGATGATGAACACGAAGACGCCCATCGCCAGTGATACGCCGAAGAAGATCAGGGCTAAGAACAGGAGCTTGGCCCGCGGGCCTATGACGCCCTCAGCCACCTTGCCGATCGATTGGCCCTTCGCCCGCATCGATACGACCAGGGCGCTGAAGTCGTGAACGCATCCGACGAAGACCGCGCCGAACACCACCCAGAGCATGGCCGGCACCCATCCCCAGATGACCGCGACGGCTGGACCCAGCATCGGAGCAAGCCCCGTGATCGATGCAAAGTGGTGGCCAAACAGGACGAAGCGGTTCGTGGGTACGTAATCAACCTCGTCGCGAAGGGTATGCGCCGGCGTTTCGCGCGACGCGTCCAGACGAAATACCTTTCCCGCCAGATGCCGCGCGTAAAAGCGGTATCCGAGTATGTAGA